>NZ_JACJEU010000004.1:0-257622 GCF_014164215.1 Shewanella sp. SG44-2 | reverse complement strand
CAATTGTGCGTCAAGCTAAACCTGAAGTCGTAAAAGAAGTCGCGGCGACAATAGCAGAGGCAGTATCTACTGAAGCAGCGCCATCAACCAAAGCCCCTGTAAAGGTAAGTCGCTTTGGTTCTATGCTTGCTCAGCACACCAGCATGCATCGATGGCTAACCCTTGCTCCATTGCACAACCATTAGCTTGCTGGCAAAGTGGGCACGATTGTGCTGCTGAAGTAAATAATGTCATTGCCCTGCCTATATGGTGATGATGATAAATGAATATACTGACATTTATCATCATGCTCAATAAACGCTATGCGCATTACATTTCTGAAAACGTATTAACAATCGATAAAAATACCCACTAAGCGTTAACTTAATGGGTATAACTGACAATGATTGATGGTTAATACAGAGCCAATATGATTACTTTATATTATTTTTAAGCGGAAAAACCGGATATGAGGCCGTTCCCAAAACAGGCTTACCAGCAACGGATTGGCCATAATATCCTTGGTGCTTATGATAGGTGGCTTGAGTCTTACTCACATCACCGTTAAAACGAGGATCTTGTGGGCGATCAAACGAATTAAGGTAAGCCGCTACATCCCAAGCTTGCTGAACCGTTAATTGCACGCTTTTGCCTAAAGGCATATTTTCATAAATAAAGTCAGCTGCAGTATTGACCCTATGCATGCCAGCGCCCCAATTATAGCTTTGAGCGCCCCATAATGGTGGCAATGCAGTAACACCAGCAATCACTTGTCCTTGACCATCTTCACCATGACACACTTGGCAATGTGTTTGATAAACTACCTGGCCGCGTTCTGGAGAATAGGCCAGTTCAGGTTGAGATGTTTTCGGATAGCCGCGCCCAGGAAGCTGGCTTAACGCTGCTATATCCAAATGTTTAGCAATAGCTGCTGGCATTGGGAAATCATCCCGTTTACCACCTTTAACCAACTCCACATCAGACAATTCAGGCACAGGGCCAGCAACCTTGTATTGGTCCATTAATCCGCTCATGCCTAACCAGTAAGAATAGGCCGATATTGCTACTAGCTCAGGAGAGTTTGCCGCCGGAGCTTTACCGTTCATCGAATAGGTAAAACAACCTTGTATGCGCTCTTGAAAAGAGTTTACTTTATCGTTTTTCTTGCGATAAGCAGGATAAGCAAAGTATGCCGCCCATAAAGGCGATGCATTGGCTTGTCGTCCTGAATTCATATGGCAGTTAACACAGTTGAGCTCATTGCCAACATACTTATCTCGCAGTTGTTGGGTGTTAACAAACAATTGATAACCTAAACGAACCTTGTCACCAAAATCCCCCTCAGGAATAGCAGTTAATGGTGCGGGTTGAAGATAAACAGCATCAGCTTTTTTCTCCAGCGCAGGTAATGCAGCTTGGCGATCGGGTAGTGTCGTCGAAGACTCAGACGATTTTACCGCAGTAGGCTTCGCCGGAACTTCGGTCATTAATTCATCGGCCTGTAAAGGCAAGCTAAACAGAGCGCCAATGGTCAATAGCGATAATAATTTCATAGCCATGTCCTTATTTTATATTGGCAAAAAACTGAGATAACCCATCGATTTCAGCAGCCGTTAATTTCAGCGCAATATTGCCCATCATGTTATCAGCATCGCCTGTGCGAGAGCCCTCTTGCCAGGCTAACAATTGAGTTTTAAGGTAACTGGCTTGTTGCCCCGCTAAACGAGGAAACTGCCCGCCCCCCACGGCAGACGGACCATGGCAACTTACACACGCTGGAATAGTACGTGACCAATCACCTTGAAAGGCTAATGTTTCGAAAGGATCGCTAATACCAACCTTGTCACCGCGAAATTGGAGCGGAATGTCTGCAACAGGTTGCTGACTAAAATATTGCGCCACCACAGCAATATTGTCACCTTGCACCGTAGCAGCCATTGCCAACATGGTTGGGTTTTGACGTTTACCTGCATGAAATAACGCAAGTTGATTGCTGATGTAGTCGGCAGATAAGCCTGCTAAACGAGGGCCAATAATATCGATACCTTGACCTTGTGCACCGTGGCAAGAAGTACACAGCTGAGCCGCGGCTGGAACCGGCAGTTGTGGGGAAGTTGTTTCTGCAGCTTCTGCTGTCATAACAGTTAACATCGTTATGCCAGCCAATGCAGCGAGCTTGTAAAAGGATGTTTTCATCATCACACCTCTTAAGTCATTCGTGATTGGTTATTGTCATACCACCATAGGCTAAATATATTTAAAAATGAATACGGCAAACGTCGAATATTTAAACAAAAATCCCGTTAATGAAACCATTAACGGGATTTTTGTTTGCGTAAACTTTACATTGTGCTACTTCGGACGCACGCCTAATGTATGGCAAATGGCATACGTTAATTCTGCACGATTAAGGGTATAAAAATGGAAATCTTTAACACCTTCACGAGACAATACTTTCACCATATCAATAGCAACGTTGGCACCCACTAACTGACGTGTTGCAGGGTCGTCATCTAAACCTTCAAATTGACGATGTAACCAATGTGGAATAGCGACATTGGTCATGCCAGCAAAACGCTTAGTCTGTTTAAAGTTAGTCACAGGTAATATCCCTGGAATGATCTCAACATCTATACCAGCTGTAACACAGCGGTCGCGAAAACGTAAGTAGGATTCAACATCAAAGAAAAACTGAGTAATGGCGCGGTTAGCACCCGCATCAATCTTTTTCTTTAAGTTTATTAAATCGGCCTGCGCATTACGCGCATCTGGATGCACTTCAGGATACGCCGCTACCGAAATATCAAAGTCGGCCACTGAGCGCAGTAAACGCACTAAATCATTGGCAAAGCGAGTTGGTTTTGGGCTACCGTCAGGTAAATCACCGCGTAATGCCACGATGTCTCTAATACCAGAATTCCAATAATGCTTTGCCAGTTCAACTAATTCTTCATCACTAGCATCAACTAAGGTTAAATGCGGCGCAGCGAGCAGATTGGTTTCTTTCTGGATACGTTCAATCACGCTATGAGTACGGTCACGTACACCAGAATTGGCACCGTATGTTACTGATACAAATTTAGGGTTCAATGGTTCTAAACGACGAATAGAATTCCACAAAATCTCTTCCATTGCTGGCGTTGAAGGCGGGAAAAACTCAAAAGACACATTAATATCATTCAGCTCAGACAAGCTCTGATTTAACGACTGGGCATGTTGTGCGTGATGAAAAGCCATAATGTATTCCTTCAACTTCTGTAACACTTAGGAGTCTATACCAATCAACTAAAATGATTAATTCAACTTAAATCATTTAGCCGTTTGGACGTCTATATGTCCATATACTAGTTTAACTACATCTTAAGTCAAGCTAAAAAACCATCAATAAGCAATTTGTAGTAATCACATTAACGCTAGGCCTAAATAGTAGGTTATAGAAAACAGCTTAAATCAGCTTTTTGTTCAACTGCCTGTAGGCTTTTTGTTCATCAGCCTACAGACAATATCATTTGATAATGTTCAAATTGTTTTGATCAAAAGTGTCAGCACGCAGGCGATAAACATGATGATGAGAAATGAGTGCAAATATGGGAGGTGATATGCAGTAAACGTAATGGCCCCTCCCCCCACTTAACAAGTTGCATAATGTTTGGTTTTATTAGCAGTTGCTTTTATTTGCGAACTGGATCGACTTTTATAAAACCTAAATACATAACTTCTGTTTATTGTGCTAAATTTAAAATTCACCGTTCTAAATTTCATCTATCGAGAGGCGACTATGGCGCATCGTTGGCAAATTGCAATTTCTGCTGGTTTATTGGCTGCTGTTTGGGCTGGTCTTGCTGATGTATTTCATCTCGTGACATGGGTAGGCTTTCTCGGCTGCAGTACCTTTTTCGCTCAAACAGAAACAGGTGCTAAAGGCATGATGATGGCGATGATGACCAATCTTTCCGGTGTATTCTGGGGCTGGTTAATTATTGCAGGCAGCGGTGTTCTAGGTTCGCCAATGATCAGCTATGCATTAACAGGCATTGTCACCGCATTTATGTGCTTACAAGCCAGTAATAAAAACTTCGCCTTTATTCCCGGCACCTTTATCGGTTGTTGCATCACTTTTGCCTTAAATGCTGATCTAGCCGCTATCATTCCACCACTTATTATCGGCGCCGTACTCGGTTACAGCATGAGCCTACTCACAGGCCTATTAATAACGTTAACCGATAAAACAACTGAATCATTAAAAGATGACGCAGTAGAAGAAGCCTAAGCACAGGCGACTTAAATTGTATCGCCTTAGGGGTATTAGTTACCTGCGAGTAATGAAAGGTAACTAAAGACTGGGCCAATCTTAAATACTCGCAAAAATAGTATCCATAAACATCACTTTAAATTAATCGAACTCTCGATCTGCTATTTGTATAATAAAAAGTCTGAGTCCCACCCAATATCGGACTTGTTCAGCACTTGGATGAAGATGTGACTTCGCGCGACCTATCCTTATTTGTTATCTATCTTTTAATTGATGTCGATTAGTTCTTTAAGCTTACAAAAAGCAATCTCGTTATATTACTGATACAAAATGGTAATATTTAACGTCGCTGGCATAAATGAACCACCGCTTTGAGTTTGTTTAATTTCAGTAATCTCTATAGATGTGTGCCTGGATAACCATAAATTAATTTCGTCTTGTAAACCACAATCAGCTTGTTCTATCGGTTGCATCCAAAAGCTGAGTTTAGGTTTTAACACTTTAGTAAACACTTTGACTTTCATACTTATTTTCGAACTCCATTTCAAGAGATGAACACTAGTCATATCACGTTTTAGTATTTATGCGTTGAGCGGTTTGCGGCAAATAAAGAAAAGAGCTGAATTTCAGCTCAAAAACATTCCCGAGATGACATAAAAAAGACCATTAATAATGGTCTTTTTTAACAAAACTACTCTTGTAACAGGTCTTTGCAAATATGCACTAAATCTGACTGCACCGCTGCTGCTGTCACCTCTCGCCCAGCCCCTGGGCCGCGAATAATCAATGGATTACCTTGATAAAACGCACTACGAATAACAAACACATTATCCCCTGGGGTTAAATTCGCATAAGGATGATTATTATCAACCCACTGCAAACCCACTTCAGCCTGTAACTTACCTTCGACTTTATCCAGCGAAGCCACATAACGTAGCACCTTGTTCTGTTCAGCTGCAGCGACATACTGCTGCAACAAATCGTCATCAAGCTCACTAATGCGCGCTAAAAAGTCTTCAAGTGATAACTCAGCTAAGGCTTGAGGCACTAGCGAGTTGAGACTAATATCTTCTAGCTCTACCGCTAAGCCAATCTCGCGAGCCAAGATTAACAACTTACGTTGCATATCGCGGCCAGATAAGTCATCACGAGGATCCGGTTCAGTAATGCCTAAACTGCGAGCATGAAGTACTAATTCTGAGAACGGCTTGCTGCCATCATAATTTTCGAATAACCAACATAACGTGCCCGAAAAAATCCCACCCACGGCTTCAATAGTGTCACCACTATTACGTAAGTCATTTAACGCATGTTGAATAGGCAAACCTGCGCCACAGCTGGCGTTATAACGCCAAAACAAGCGGCGATTACTCAGCTGCTGCTTTAATTCGCGATAAAATGGCAATGGCCCTGAACCGGCTAATTTATTGGCACTCACCACATGAATACCACGGGCAAATAGCTCTGGATATTGCAAGGTTAAGGCGGCACTAGCACTAATATCTAAGGCGACAATTTCATCGCATGATAACTGCGCTAATTGATCAAACAGTTGATCATAATCCCATTCAATACCTTGCTGTTGATAATCTTGCTGCCATTGTTCAAGGTTAATTCCGTCGTTAGAAATTAACGCTTTTTTCGAACCAACTAAACCAACTAACTCAACAGAGGCTTCAAGTTCATGATCTAATGCTGGACTGGCGCGTTTAAACAAATCAATCCACGCCTCACCAATGTTACCCACTCCCAGCAGTAACACTCCAATACGCATTCTTGGCCCAGCACAACGACGATGTACTTTTTGGGTCAATAAACTGACTTGAGTTTGCGGTACTAAGGTGACCAAACTTAATGCATCTTGATAAATCGGTTTGGCATCACGACTGAGTAGTCGGGCAAAACTGCGTCTAAAGTGATGAGCATCAGCACTGACTAATGCCACTAGGCCTAAGTCAGTTTGGGCACTCAACTCTTCAATCAAAAATTCGCTGCTGTATTGAGTGAGCAAAGCTTGCACTTGTTTCTGGCTTTCAAGCGTTAACGCCAACTCAAACTTATGTTGTGCTAGCGACCAATAAGCTAACGGCGTGATTCCTGCTTTATCCAAAATGGCCAGTAACGGTTCAATATCTGCGTTCATTTTAAAACTAAACAACACCACTTCATTTAAGTTAGTGACCACAGGCGCACTCGCTGATGAACTCAGTGGCGCGATTAAAGTAAAGTCAGTGTGTGAAGCATAACTTGAGCGTACCGCTAAACTCACTTCAGTATTAAACAGTGGCTGTAAGGTCCGAGAATGCAATACAGGAGAGCCCAGGCGCGCTAAGCGGTCAGCTTCAGCTAATGACATACTCTTGAGTAATTTCGCATCATTAATTTTGTTAGGGTCGGCATTAAACACCCCTTCAACATCGGTCCAAATGGTTACACGATCAATGTCAGCTAAGCTGGCAATCAAAGTGGCACTAAAATCAGAACCATTGCGACCCAGTAATAAGGTATCGCCGTGGCGATTTGCGCATATAAAACCGGTTATAACTAAACGCTCTTGCGGGTGCAAGGCTAATAAGGCTTGTACCTTGTCACGAGACTCAGCGACTAAAATATTGGGTACGGCGCCTTCATCGGCAACCAAAATAGAGCACGCATCGACATGAGTCGCAGCTACGCCCATTTCTCGTAACAAAGCGGCCATTAAGCGCGCCGACCAACGTTCACCAAAACTCACCACTTGGTTTAATTGGTAATCGTTACGTTGCTCTAAAGATAATAAGCTGACTAACTGAGATTTGTCGGTAGACAAACGTTCGCGTAAATCACGCGCTTGCTCGTTTGACAATAATTGTTCAATTAACGTTTGCTGGTAGCTGATCAGAATTTGCAGCTCTTCTTGCCACAACTGACCACTGTCACGCAGGCTCAATAATTTGTATAAGAAGTTAGTCGTTTTTCCGGCGGCGGATACCACAACTAAATCATCACTCTGACCATGCGTAAGTAGAATATGTGCAACACGGCGATAGCAATCTGCATCCGCTAAACTTGAACCACCAAACTTATGTAAATGACTTCGCGTCATTACTGACTCCTTAAACAACTACGACTTTGTTGCGACTGCTAGACTTCTATTTTGAAACCAATAGTGTTGCAAGTGCATGTTTTGCTATTTTACCCAATTTGGTCGAAACCACAGCTAACTTAAACTCGAATTAAGCTGATTTTATCGCGGCAACAGCTGCTAGGCCTGCTTGAATATCGGTCAAGAGGTCATCTGCATCTTCAATACCGACAGATAGTCTCAATAAAGTCTCTTTAATACCAGCCTCTTGCCTTGCTTGTGGGTCCATTGCTCTATGGGTCATAGTGGCCGGAACGGCGACTAAACTTTCCACCCCGCCTAAACTTTCGGCAACACTAAACAACGACAGCGCCTTTAAAAATGCCACCACTTCCGCTTCGCCGCCGATTAACTCAAAACTTAACATAGCACCAAAGCCTTGTTGTTGTTTTGCCGCAATTTCGTGACCTGGATGGTCTTTTAAACCCGGATAATACACCTTTGCCACTACATCACTGGCGTTGAGTAACTCAACAATTTTTTGTGCGTTACGTTGATGCTCACGAATTCGTACCGCTAAAGTACGTAAGCCTCGCAAGGTTAAATAACTGTCAAATGCTGAACCCGTAAGCCCAAGAGTATTTGACCACCAATGTAACAACTCACCCACTTCAGGATCTTTAGCCACTACAGCTCCACCGACCACATCGCTATGACCATTAATGTATTTGGTGGTTGAGTGAATAACAATGTCTGCACCCAATAACAAAGGCTGCTGTAATATCGGCGATAAAAAGGTGTTATCGACTGTTACTAACGCGCCAACGTCATGGCAAGCTTGGCTAATGGCAGCAATGTCGACCACGCGCAATAAAGGATTCGATGGCGTTTCTAACCACACCATTTTCGGTTTTTGAGCTATTGCTTTGCTCAGCGCTTGTGCGTCAGTTTGATCAACGACCAATAACTTAAATTGGCCTTTTCTGGCCAAGTTAGTGAATAAGCGGTAACTGCCACCATAACAATCGTGCGGCACAACCAATAAATCATCAGGACCAAGTAAGCTAGTCACCAATGTAATCGCGGCCATGCCGGTACATGTCACTACACCGGTTGCACCTTGTTCAAGTTTGGCGAGTGCATCGCCTAAAATACATCGAGTAGGGTTACCCGAACGACTGTAATCAAACTCGCGTGGATTATTGTGGCCATCGAATGAATAATTGGTCGATAAATAAATCGGTGGCACGATAGCACCATGTTGTGTGTCTGTTTCAATACCTTGGCGAACGGCCAATGTGGCGCTTTGATGCTTAGTCATGGTTGACTCCTAAAGTTTCACAAACACACAAAGAGATGTCTAGACGTCCAAATTTACCTAAGAGATCCCCATCCGTCAACCAAAATAGACGTTTAGACGTCTAAACATCAAGAAATCTATTTGCAATCGGGATTAAATAGTAGCAATAATTTGACTAGAGATTGTAACGGTTTAAAATCTGCAGCGTATTTATCGTTAAGGGTAAGTTAATGACTGAGTGGAATGGCGAATATATCAGCCCATATGCCGAGCACGGCAAAAAGAATGAACAAGTAAAAAAAATTACGGTTTCTATCCCTTTAAAAGTATTAAAAGTACTGACAGATGAGCGGACGCGTCGCCAGATAAATAATCTGCGCCATGCAACTAACAGTGAACTGCTATGCGAAGCATTTTTGCATGCGTACACCGGTCAACCATTACCTTATGACGGTGATCTTTCAAAAGATCAGCCTGATAGCATTCCAAGTGAAGCGAAAAAGTTAATGGATGATATGGGTATCGAGTGGGAAGAACTCGAATAATTCACTGATTAGTGATTACCTCACAAACTTTTAAACTGCCCTATAAAGAAGCAGTGATGTTTTAAAGAGAACTTATGATGTCATTTATCGATCCAACGACCTTGATACTGGCATCAATTATCGTGTTTTTTGGCGCGCTAACTCAAAGCTTAATTGGCTTTGGGTTAGCCGTTGTTGCAAGCCCGCTGCTGTATATTGTTAATCCTCAATTAGTTCCAGTTCCGATAATTGTTATGGGCTTTGCCATTTCTGCAATGACCTTGTTTAGAGAGCGTGGTCACTTACAATTTAATGGTTTGCAATATGCCTTACTCGGGCGAATTCCTGGGGGGTTTTTAGGCGCTGGATTATTGCTGTTTGCCCCACAAGCAATATTAGGCTTAGTGATTGCAGCTATTGTGTTTATTGCTGTTATTCTTAGCATTTTTCGCTTTAGCGCCCCCATTAATCGTCTCAGTTTATTTATCGCAGGGGTATTTTCGGGCATATTTGGCAATATCGCAGCCATCGGCGGTCCGCCAATGGCCATTTTGCTTGCAGGCCAAGACCCAAGTCAATTTAGAGCCGCTTTATCAGCCTTCTTCGTGTTTAGCTCATTAATAGCGCTAGCCATTTTAGCCATCGTCGGCTTAGTTGAAGTGAAGCATTTATGGCTATCACTGCTATTATTGCCTTCAGTCGTTGCTGGTTATCTTGTCTCGGGTAAGTTAATTGGTCGCGTTGATAAAGATAAAACCCGTATAGCCACATTAGTGTTATGTAGTATTAGTGCAACCGTGTTAGTTATTATGTCGACCAACACGTTAATGAGCTAATCAACTATTCTGCACCTGTAAACAAAACGAGCCATCAATGGGCTTGTTTTCTAACAATGATTAAAATCTTCCCCTTCTATTTATCAAGCAGTCTATTTCTCACCTAAAAAACGCCATCAATAAGTATCAAAAAAAACCGTTTCACTTCCCCTAACAAACTCATTATCTATATGCAATAGATCCATATCACACTAGTTCATTAGATTTCTTTCAATTAACTTTTTTTCAATTAGATTTTTCTCATGGATATGATCTACTTCAAATTAACACTACCCACTTTTAGGTAACATTGTTTACAGCAAAGAAATAATTAAATGTTGTTAAGCACGACCCTAATAAGCCCGACAGAGGACAAAATGATGAACACATACATTAAAGTTGGTATCGCAGTTGCTATGGCATTATCACTTGGCACCCAAGTGATGGCCGCAGATGGTGGTAATCCTAAAAAAGGTAAGCACCTATACAAAAAAGAATGTAAAGCCTGCCACAGCGCTAACAGTGAAGGCCTTGAACTCACCCCAATGACTAAAACTATGAGCCAATGGGATCGTTTTTTCACCCGTGATAAGCACAAAGCTAAACCTGCCGTTTTTGAAGCCTTATCAGAAAAAGACCTGAAAGACATTCAACAGTTCTTATATGACCACGCCGCCGATTCAGACCAACCAGCTACCTGCGGCTAAATCATCAATGCTGAGTATCTTTTCGTTCTAAACGAAACATCAGCCAATAAACCAAACGAAAAAACTGTGAGGCTTAGCCTCAGGGATTCTGACACAAAAAATTTGCCAAATTGACCATGTTATTTGGCAAATCAAGGGGAGAAAGACCATGAGAACTCTCATCTCAATATTAGTGGCTAACGCGCTCTTTATGAGCGGCGCAAGCCTAGCAGCAGATACAGATGCACAAAAGATTGCCGATCTTAAACAACAACTGGCTACGATTAATGAAGATCTTGATTATTTAAATTCACGAGTTGATAAAACCGAGCGTCACACAGCTTTAGACAGAATAGCCATTACGGGTGATTTTAGAACTAAAGCACATTCATTACATTATCAAAACGTCACTTGGAACCCAGCCATGAACGTTAACTTTTCTGACTTTGGCGCTAAAGCCATGTCAGGAGCGTTTGGCGATCCAAATAGCGCTACCTCACCGTTAGGCCAAATGATGATGGCAAACCCTGATTTAGCCAGCGCGTTTCAAAGCGGTATGCTACAAGGTGTTATGCCAATGCTGTTAGGCCAGAAAACCCAACAAGACATTGATAACGATATATTTTACACCACGCGCTTACGCCTAAATATTGATGCTAAAGTGTGGGATAACGTCAGCTTTGCAGGACGTTTAACCATGTTTAAGAGCTGGGGAGACTCTGCTGGGGTTAAAGTATTCGACTCATGGAATTCATTCACCATGGACGGCACCAGTAGCGGTAGCACCAGTGGTGATGAGTTAAAAGTAGAGCGCGCCTATTTTAATTGGAAAGACATTAACGGCAGTGGCACTTACCTTTCTATTGGACGTCGTCCTTCAACGTACGGTCCACCAAATCATTATCGTGAAAATGAACTCAGAGGCGGCACGCCATCAGGTCACTTAGTTAATTTTAACTTCGATGGTCTTACCTTAGGTTACAACTTGGGTGATATTACCGGTATTGAAGGCCAAACAGTACGTTTTTGCTATGGCCAAGGCTTTGAATCACAGTACGGCAATGGCGAATTATTTGGTGACATCATCACTAAAGATACCCACCTCGGCGGGTTTAATATCGACGTGATTAATGACGGTAACCATTTCTTACAGTTCACTTTATTCGGTGCTAAAGATGTCAATGATGGCTTTACGGGCACCATGGCATTCCCTACTCAACTGGCGGGTATCTTTGCCCCAACCATGTATCAAGACATGCAAAAGTTTGACAACTTTAACTTCGTCACCCGTGTACAACCAAGCGGTGTCATTGGTGATATGTACTTAGGTGGTTTAGGTTATGCCTATGAAACCGATGACGATCTGAAAATGTTTGCCTCATTAGGATGGACTCGCGCTGAACCTAACGGTAATGCAGGTTTGTTCGGTGGCATGTTAAGCGATGCAGTATTTGAAGCAGAGTTGAACAGCACTGGTACTGAAATCATTATGGTGCCAAAAGAAACTGTTGATAGCGACACCAAAGATGGTTACGGCATTTATGTAGGTATGCAAATTCCTGCACCATACGGCAAATTCGGTTTGGAATATAACTACGGTTCTAAATACTGGAGTCCCTTCACCCAAGCACAAGACGACCCAATCGGCAGTAAGTTAGCCACTCGCGGCCATGTTGCTGAAGCCTATTATATCTTTGATATTAATCCAAAAATGTTTATCAAGTTAGCTGGTTTGTATTACGACTATGAATATACCGGAAGTGGCTCACCAGTAGGTGCACCGATGAAGGTTGACGATGTGATTGCCGGTAGCGCGTACTCAATGTTGCCAGTTGTTGACACCGCCTATGACGTCAATGCCTCACTGACCGTTAACTTCTAACGCTAACTTAACCTTCTAACTTGGCCCCCCTGAGCACAATCTCAGGGGTAAGGACAAACACCATGAAATTATTATCAGCACTGGCTGTATTACTGTTATTAAGCAGTAGCGCACAGGCTGCCTTTAACCACAAAGAGGCGCTGAAAGGGCCTTTTGCTAATGGCCCTGAAGTGACGACACAATGCTTAACCTGCCATAAAGAACATGCTGAAGAGTTTATGAAATCTTCACATTGGACTTGGGAGTTAGAGCAAAAACTACCAGACCGCACTGTGATGCGCGGTAAAAAGAACAGCATTAACAACTTTTGTGTATCAATATCGGGTAACGAACCGCGTTGTACCAGTTGTCATGCCGGTTATGGATGGAAAGATTCAACATTCGACTTTAAAGACATGACCAAAGTCGATTGCTTAGTTTGCCACGACACCACGGGAACTTACATTAAAGATCCTGCGGGCGCAGGCGAGGCCTTAGCTAGAGTCAATTTAGCCAATGTTGCCCAAAATGTAGGTGCACCCGTGCGTGACAATTGCGGCAGTTGCCACTTTTACGGTGGCGGCGGTGATGCGGTTAAACACGGCGATTTAGACTCATCAATGTCTTATCCAGACAAAGCGACCGATGTCCACATGGATACCGATGGAAATGACTTCCAGTGTCAAACTTGTCACGTTACTGAAAATCATCAAATTACCGGTAACTCGATGGGCGTATCACCTGGAGGGGAAAACAAAATTGGTTGTGTAAATTGCCATGATGCTGCGCCTCATAAAAATAAAAAGCTCAATACACACACAGCAACTGTAGCGTGTCAGACTTGTCACATACCATCATTTGCTAAAAATGAACCCACCAAAATGCATTGGGATTGGTCACAGGCAGGACAAGATCTTCCTGAAACAACAGACCAATACGGCAAGCACACCTTTATGAAAAAGAAAGGCAGCTTTATTTGGCAAAAAGACGTTAAACCACAATATGCCTGGTTTAATGGCCGCGCCGATGCGTATATGGCTGGCGATAAAATGGACCCAACTAAAACGGTTAAATTGGCTTATCCATTAGGTGATATTCGCGACCCTAAAGCTAAAATCTACCCATTTAAAGTGCACACGGGTAAGCAAATCTATGATGCTAAACTTAATATTCTGATAACCCCTAAAACGTACGGTGAAGGTGGCTACTGGGATAAATTTGATTGGGACTTAGCTGCAAAATTAGGCATGGAAGCTAACCCAACCATGGTAGAAAAAGGACTCAAATACAGTGGTCAGCATGGCTTTGTTGAAACCGAAATGTGGTGGCGCATCAACCACATGGTGTCACCAAAAGACAAGGCACTACAGTGTAATGACTGCCACAACAAAGGCGAGCGTTTAGACTGGAAAGCCCTTGGTTATGATGGCGACCCAATGAAAAATCGTAAAGGTATTAAACACACAAAAGCTGACTAATACTCAGATAAGCTCACTGCAACAGCAATAAGCTGATACAAAAAAACCGCTATCGACTTTACGATGGCGGTTTTTTTATTCGCTAAATAACGAACTAAAAATCCAAACCTTGGCACTGAAAATCTTGTTCAATAGCACTGATGGGATCGGTAAAGCGCAACCGTTTAGCCAACAACTGCAACGGCTTATCAAAGTTGTCCAGCCCTTTAGGTTGTAGTACTGGATAAAAGCGGTCGTGTAAAATCGGCATGCCTAAACTTTGCATATGTACACGTAATTGATGAGTTTTACCGGTAATAGGACTTAACTCAAATAAGCCAAAACCATTTTTTACCGCCACTAAACTGATTTCAGAATGGCTATTCGCCTCGCCTTCAACCACCTGCATGGTAAAGCTTGGATTTGCCGCCACAATACGATTTTTAACCGTCCAATGAATAGGAAGCGTACAAGTATTATCGGCTAATTCACTCAGCAACGTAGGCGTTAATTTAGCGATTGCTTGATAATCTTTAGTGATCTTGTCATCTAAAAACAGCTGATGATATGCATGGCGTGTTTGCGGATTGAGCGTCATTAACATCACACCAGCCGTATCTTTATCTAGCCTGTGCGCCGGTGCGACCGTATCTATTTGAGTGGCGATACGTAAACGATGCACTAAACATTCATTGACGTAATTTCCGCCTGGGGTAACGGGTAAAAAATGCGGTTTATAAACAATAATAGTGTCGTTATCTTGATACAACACCTGTTCAGCAAAAGGTACTTTAGTTTCGGATAGCACTTCGCGGTAATAATACACTTTGGCAGTCGCTTGATAGGCACTTTCTGCGGTAATTAGCTCACCATTTTGCCAATGTACTTTGCCATCATTGATACGCTGTTGCCACACACTGGGATCGATTTGCTTAAAATGATCGATCAAAAACTCAAGTACTGTGTGGTATTGCTTACCAGCTAATTCATTAGCACGCGGCAACACAATATACGAAGGTTGAGCGGCAATGGCAGCGTTTGGTGTTTGGGAAGAGGATTGAAGATGATCCGCAGTGTAGTTTGATGAATTAGGCATAAACAACTTGGCTATATAAAGATGAAGGTAAGGTTCAAACGAGAAGGTATCTTATCAGGCTAGGCCGAAAATGTATCTTGATTATCTCGATACCGATAACACAATATTGCGCTTATACATCCACGTGAGATTTTAGTAATTGCAGCACAAAATCCATAGTTTTATGGCAATTAGGTTGTTCGACTAAAATCAGCTTATCACGATTATACATAGGTAAAACCTCTAACCAACGCTGACTCACCCAAGCGGCATCTTCTAAATGAGTTTGTGAATACAATTCCAGTAAATCTGGATTCACTTGATAAAATTGTTCAAGTGCGGCACTGATAATTTCAAACTCACCCGCAATGGGCTCATTGCACCAATTAGGGCAAGGGAGCGCACGAGCAATCCAACAACCATCTCGTTTTTGTGCCGCAGATAAAATTTTAAGACGCTGCAAGCCTTCAATAACAATGCTTAAAGAACCATCCTCTAACTGATTGAAATCAATAATATTGCATTGGGTTGCTGTAATATAACAAGGCAGTTCGCTATTCACTTTCAATGGCGCAAAAGCTAAACCATAGTGGCCTTTTAGTACATCGGCAACCATGGCTAAATCACTCGGTGACACGACTCTAATTTCAAGTCGTCCACCGGGTAATAGCACAGCATCTTGAATCAGTAATGCTACTTCTTTTGTTTGCATAACAGCCTCCTACACCATAGGTGAAGTTACTGAACCAAAGTCAAATCAATGAAACAAGTGTAGCAGTGGTTAATTATTCAACAACTTAAGTAGCCTAATATAATGCTTACTACCGACATAACCACCCGTTTTCGCTACGCCCTACTCCAATAGACCTTGTTTAATACGACTATCTTTCAAAAAAAGTACAAAAAACATTCAACTTATTGGATCTTATAAACGCTCAATACGATCCATAATAGTGCCAGAAGCAACAATTTCAGCAAACTCGTCAGCTAATACCTGGCTTTGTTGCACGCTTTGCTGCCAATAGGCAATCCGACTTTTAGTATCTAAATTTTTAAAGTCTTCACGGTCAGGAATTTTACTAAACGGTAAGCTTGCAATAAATTGCTTACTCGGCGCTAAAATTAAACCATTGTGATAATTCGCTTTCGCTTTACGCCACAATAAGGATTTATCAAACCAGCCTGGGCTCATGTACGGGTAAAAGTGTGGATACAAACTCAAGCCTGTAGCGGCAGGCAATGGCATATCAAAATGATAATCGGTTATGCCACCATCGTAATAATGACCCTTAGGCGAGCCTTGCAGATCTTTTACCGGATCAAGTAGTAACGGGATCGATCCTGTCGCTAGCAATCCATGGCGGATATTGTCTTGGGTTAACTCGACATGTTTGGTGGGCAAATCTTTCAAACGTCTAAAAGGTGATGCGGCGTCTTTATGGCTTAAAATAACCCGTTCAAAGTGCCAGCCTAAGCTTTTACGATTGACCACATTACTTACTGCAGCCATCGACAGTCCCATCATTAAGCCAAATTTGGCATGAATGCGATTTAAATGACGGGCACGACAAGCCACCATATGATGACGAATTAACGGATTAGCAATAATATCAGCGCCTTGCTGCTCACCTAAAATGCCATCAACAATTTGTAATACTTGGGCACTGACTTGTTCACGAGTCGGCTTTTTTTCGTAGTTCTGATGAATATAAAAATGCTCTAAACGTTCATAAGCCGCTAATGGGTCTTGTTGCGCCATACAAGCTAAACGCCACGCACCCGACGACGCGCCCATGGTATAAAGGGGATCTTCGCGCCCCTGAAAAAACTCACTAAATAAATATTTATCTAAGCCAGCTATCGCCAACCACTTAGGTCCGCCTGATGCTGCAAAGAGCTGAGTAAACAATGATTGATCTAAGCCATTCGCTTCTAGTTGTTCGTAAGCAGTTGGTCCAGCAAGTAAACGTAATGCAGGCAATGTACAATCCTTCTTATATTTGTAATGCTGTTATCTTTGTAAAACTGTATGCTTTAGCGCTAATACGCTAGCATATTTTTGTGGTTCATATCTTACGGAATTTTTATGATTGTTGATACTTTAGCAAATCGTCACCTATACACTCAACTTAGCCCGAGATTAGCCAAAGCATTAGCCCATCTCGCGGACACAGACTTTAGCCAGCTTGCTGTGGGCAATTATCCGCTTGAAGGCAAAGATATTTTCGTTATCGTTAATGACTATGAAACTAAGCCTAAAGAAATCGAACCCTTTGAAGTTCATCAACAGTATATTGATGTGCAGTATGTGGTTAGCGGGGAAGAAGAATTTGGCTATTTACCGTTAGCCAATCAAACACCTTCTAAGCCTTATTTTGACAAGCATGACTATGCTGAATACGACTATGAATCTAACAAAGATGATGCGGCGTTTATTCCGCTAAAAGCGGGCATGTTTGCACTATTTTTCCCTGGCGACATCCATATGCCAGGCACCAGCCCAACACCACAAAAAGTTCGCAAAGTGGTGATAAAAGTACGGGTATAACGATATGGCCTTAACAAATGATGAATACTCAGTCCTACTGCTGAATTATTAGCAAAAAATCGCTATTTGAGAGAAGTCTGCTAAAGTTAATTCCAGTACAAGAAGCACCTCGACAGAGCACTTGAGATAGTCTCAATAGAATACTGAAAAGAGACTTCGATAACGTTGTTATCCCAAGCTAAAGACAAATATACACCTACCCTGAGTAAAATATAAAAAGCCCCGAGACTCTCCGCTCGGGGCCTTTTTTTGTCAATTAAACACGCATATCATTATGGATAACACTCATATGGTAAGTTGAACCGTTGAAGTGGTATTTTTTAATGCGATGAAGATCAATACTTGTTAAAATCAGGGCAACTTTATAGGAGAGTCTTTCAATGGCAATGTATGTAGTGGGTCACAAGATCCCTGATTCAGATTCAATTTGTGGTGCTATAGCATTAGCATATTTAAAAAACCAAATCGATGAACCGGCAATTGCAGCCCGTTTAGGCGAGTTATCACCAGAAACCGCATTTATTTTAGAAAAATTTGGGTTTGAAGCACCAGAATACAAAACCAGTTACGCTGGTGAAGAAGTCTATATTGTTGACCATTCAGAAATTACTCAAGCGCCAGATGATATCGCTCAAGCGACTATCGTCGGTATTGTCGACCACCACAAATTAGGCGACCTAACCACTTCTACTCCACTAGAATGTTGGATCCGTCCAGTAGGTTGCAGCAACACCGTCATTAAAATGATGTTCGATTTCTACCAAGTAGAAATTCCAGCAAACATCGCTGGTATCATGATGTGCGCCATCTTAAGTGACACGGTTATTTTCAAATCTCCAACCTGTACCACTGCCGATATCCGTTGCGTTGAAGCGTTAGCTAAAATCGCCGGTATAGAAGACTTTAAAGAACTCGGCATGGATATGTTTAAAGTGAAATCAGCAGTTGAAGGCACACCAGCACGTGACCTTGTTATGCGTGACTTTAAAGACTTCAACATGAACGGTAACCTAGTGGGTATTGGCCAATTAGAAGTTATCGATTTGTCTGTATTTGACGATATCAAAGCTGACTTAGAAGCTGATATTGCTAAATTGAAAGTTGAAGGCAATCGTCACAGCGTATTATTGCTGCTAACCGATATCATGAAAGAAGGTTCAGAAATGTTAGTTGTTTCTGATTCAGCAGACTTAACTGAGCGCGCTTACGGTAAACCTACCGTTGATGGCCGCGTGTGGTTAGACGGCGTATTAAGCCGTAAGAAACAAGTTGTACCTGCACTGCAAGATGCATTTGCAAAGTAATACTCTGCAAGCAACTTAAAGAAAAGCTGAATCAATTGATTCAGCTTTTTTTTATGCTTCAGCGCCTATCTATTATGTCGATTAACTAACTTGGTATATCACAGCCCCATAGCTCAATGGAGGGCTGCTCAGTGGTAGGCTCACCCACCCAATAACTCATAGAATGGCATTGTTGCCCAGCCTGAGTCGATGACACACATAACTGATAATCGCCTGCTTCTGGCGTGCGGCCCAACTTTAGCATTGGCAAAATAGGCAAATGCGGTTTGTAGTGCCAACTGCCATCTTTTAACACTGCATCGGCAGGGATCTCCATTCCTGCGCCACTGCCTTTTACCCTTGCTTGTTCTAAAATAAAACCTTCATTAGTTAATCGATAATCTTCGGCCCAACGAATTTTCTCAATAGTGTGAGTCCAAGACAATGTCATCTGTTCAGCAGGCACTTGAGCCCATATTGTGCCTGCTAAACCCAAACATAGCCCTAGCATTATTCGCCCTGCGCTAAACGTTTTAGCTTACGTGCACGCCATACGTGGTGCAAAATAAACACCAGTGCCAAACCAAAGCCTAACTCATCACTCAGCGGTGTCGCCATAATCAAACTGCCACCAGCAATAAAGCCTAAAACACGTTCCCACCAATAAAGGTTTTGTAATAAGTAGCCGGTAAATATTACGCCCCAAATCCCGATAGCCACCGTAGCTTTAAGGACAACATAAATCGTTTCTAGCGCACCACCACTTTGGAGCATTAACGCAGGGTCGTAAACCGCCATAAACGGAATAATAAACCCAGCAATGGCAATGCGAATGGCCCATAAACTGATTTTTAAGCCTTTCTCTTTGGCGATAGGCGCCGCGGCGAAACACGCCAGGGCAACGGGTGGTGTAAGGTCTGCCATAATGCCAAAATAAAACACGAACATGTGCGACACAATTAACGGTACGCCTAAATCCAGTAACGCTGGCGCGGCAATTGAGCTGGTAATAATGTAATTAGGAATGGTCGGGATCCCCATACCTAATACCAAACACGTCACCATCGTCAGCACTAAAGACAAGAATAAGTTATCTTGGCCGACAGCCAGAATATAGCCGGCAAACGTTGACGCAATACCGGTTAGTGACACAACACCAATAATCACGCCCACTAGCGCACAAGCAATACCTACAGGTACTGCATGTCGCGCACCTTCAACTAACGCATGCACACATAATGTTAGGGTTTCTTTGCCACCTTTAACAAACCAACAAATCACCACCAGCATAGCGATAACGCCAAACATCACCCCAATACCTAACTGAAAAAAGCCTGCGCATATCACCCCTAATGCTATCCAAAAAGCAAACCGCATAGCAGCAGATGATAGATTGAGAATAATGGCCGAACCTAAAATTACAATCGCAGTCAGTGCTAAGCCAACCATGCCAGAAAACAGCGGTGTACGACCTGAAAACAACAAGCCAATCAAAATAAATAATGGGATGAGTAAGTACCAACGCAACTTAATTGCTGCCCACGGATCTGGACATTGGTCTTTAGGTAAACCAGATAAATTGGCGCGTTTAGCTTCTAAATGCACCATCCAGAACACCGAACAAAAATACAATACTGCGGGGATCATCGCCGCTTTAGCAATTTCAATAAATTGCACATTAATGGTTTCTGCCATAATAAAGGCCACGGCGCCCATAATCGGCGGCATAATTTGGCTGCCCATACTGGATGTGGCTTCTACCCCACCCGCAAAAGCAGACCGATAACCAAAGCGCTTCATTAACGGAATCGTAAACTGGCCAGTGGTGACCACGTTGGCAACTCCCGAACCGGTAATGGTGCCCATGAGTGCTGAAGATACCACCGACACTTTTGCAGGCCCACCCACTTTATGACCAAATAAGCCCATAGCAAAGTCGGTAAATAAGCGGATCATGCCTGCTTGTTCTAAAAAGGCACCAAACAGAATAAACAAGAAAATATAGGTCGCTGATACATAAGTTGGCGTGCCATATAAGCCTTCTGTACCAAAGGCCAACTGGTTAACTATTTGGTCGAAACCATAACCTCGATGCATCAATTCACCGGGTAAATACTCACCAAATAAACCATAGGCTAAAAAAATACCACAAATAATTGGCAGGGCAATTCCCATCACTCGTCTGGCGGCTTCAAACACTAAAGCGACTAACACCACACCAATAATCATGTCATTTTGGGTTAAGTCACCAGAACGTTGAATTAAGTCTGCTTCGAACACCCATTGATAAACCGCGGTAGCCATACCCGCTAAACCAAGTATCCATGCCAAAGGTTGCCATGGCTGACTCTTGCCTATACCTGGGTAGCTAATAAACACCACTAATAATAAAAAGCCCACGTGTACGGCGCGCAATACTTGTGTCGAAACTGGATGAAATGCCGCGGTGGTAATTTGGAAAATAGAAAAAATCAATGCTACTGCAAACAAGGCTTTTGGCCAGTTGCGAGTATCGGCACTTAAGCCTTGCTCTGGTTCGTTAATTTGGGTTGGATCGCTCATGGTATGCCTCGACACTTACTACAACTAATAACCTCAGCTCAGAAAAATGAGTCAATTAACAATGACGTTGACTCAATCAGTCACTCTTGATCTAAAACGGAAGTTAGCAAATATGGTTGAAAGACAGAAATAAACAAGCGCTTGCTGGGTTTACCAAACAAGCGCTGTTAACTTAATACTATTACTTATAGCGCATTCACTTCTTTGTAATAGCGTTCTGCACCTGGGTGTAGTGGGATAGGCAGATCTTTTGCCGCTGTGGCTAAACTGATCGCCTTGGCAGCTGAGTGAGCAGTACCTAAACGGTCTAGGTTTTCAAACATCAGCTTAGTCATTTGATAAGCAATCTCATCAGACACCTTGCTGTGACTTACTAATAAATTTTGTATCGCAACTGTACTCACATCTTCTGTTTGCCCTTCGTAAGTATTAGCCGTAATCACCCCAACTTGATAAGCAGGATTATTAATTTTAGCGACAACATCTGCAGGGATAGCCACAAAGTTGATATCCATTGTTGCGGCTAAATCACGAATGGCTGCCATACCTAAACCAGACGATTGTAAAGTCGCATCCAATTGGCGGTTTTTAATCAGCTCAACAGATTCGGCATAAGGCAAAAACTCAACTTTACCCATATCGTCGTAACTGAGTCCTGCTGCTGCAAATATGGCACGCGCGTTAAGTTCAGTACCTGATTTTGGCGCCCCAACAGAAATACGTTTACCTTTTAAATCTGCAAGGCTATTAATACCAGCATCTTTATTGGCGACAATTTGAATATAGTTAGAATAGGTTGCTGCAATAACACGTAATTTTTTAAGCGGCGCTTTAAAACCGGCTTCCTGATCACCTTCCCACGCTGCCGATACTGAATCACCTAGAGCAAGCGCTAATTCACCACGTCCAGCTTGTAGTAAATTGAGGTTTTCAACCGACGCTTTAGTCGCTTGAACAGAGGTTTTAGAGCCCTCGATGCCATTGCTGTAAAGTTGAGATAAAGCCACACCGATAGGATAGTAAACACCACTAGTTCCGCCGGTGAGAATATTGATAAATGTCGGCGCGGCCATAACAGCCGTACTAATAGATAGCGCTGCAGCCGCGCCAATCATGCAAAAACGTTTGGTTAATTTCATCCTGCAATATCCTTATTTTTTATATTGTTATGAGTATTATTGTGTAGTTACACTACCACTGACATCCAGTGCAATCTATATAGACTAAAGGCTAATAACATCATTATAAATCGCCTTTATTCCGTGATTTCAGTTACTTCGATATTAAACCAATAGCAACATTAGCATTTCTCATCACCAACTTGCTCTAGGGCAGTCTGAGCAGTAAGCAATAAATACTCTGCCATCAACGAGTATAGTTAATTGAAATAAAAAGGTGCCAACAATGTCGGCACCTTTTTAGTCTATTCTGTTCGCCCTCATTAAATGAAAGGCTGAAATACAGTTAATCTTACATATTCATACAGTTAGCATAATATGTCACTGTGGCAGGCCAGTCAGAAAACACACCCATTACTCCGACATCTTTTGCCAGTACATCTAACAGCTCAAAAGTATCACCTTCGTTATCAATCACGTCAGCAATACTCTGATAATACCAACCACCGCCGCCTTGACTCAGTGGCCCTGAACGCTCTAATGACTAAGCAATCATCTTCAACCCAGCGGCACTTGCTGCTTTGGCATATTCAGATGGCACTATCGCGTTATTGTCTGCCACAGTAACCAGCATCCATAATGGCGGCGCAATAATCTTGACCCCGTCTGCTGCTAGAGTGTCCATACTCGGTGACCATGTGGCACTGTTCTGTGGATCAAAACCACTCAGATCATAACGATCGTCAAGGTATACCGCTTGATCGGCAAATTCAGGCGCATTGGCTATCCAATATTTTACATCGTCTAAATTAAACGATTGTGGAAACACTTGCGATGCATCAACGCCTGCTGCGGCATATTCATCTAACATTTTTTGGGCGTAGTCTTGTTGAGTAAAACCATCATACGGCATGCTGACACTGGCCGACTTAAGCTCGGGAGTCATCTTTACTCCAGCAGCTTTGAAAAAGGCAATACTTTCAGCGTGAGTCATTAACGTGCCATTACCTGCATATAAGTCGGTGCGCCAATTTGGCGTGCCATCCATAAACTCTTCAACTGTGGTGGCATTAGGGTTAAAGCCGTCCATTTTGCCTTTTAAGGTTTTAAATTCAGCTAAGCTGATATCACTGGTACAACAGGTTGCCGTTGCACTCACGCCATTGACGGCATCAGCTGGTGAAAATGGCACTGAACATTTATTAGCTAGGGCTGGGATAGCCAGAATATTGGTGGTAGTGGCTAAATCACACTGCGAGTGACGGCAAACTAACTCTTTATCTGCGGTAAACGTCACGTCACATTCCACAATACCAGCGCCCGAATCGATGGCTGCTTGATAGGCTTCTTTGGTATGTTCAGGAAACTGCATTGACGCACCGCGGTGGCCAATAGAAAAGTCTGTACGGTAAAATGAATTTGAAGCACATTGCGCTAATTGATCTTTTAACTCACTGTCTTGCATTTGACCAACTAAAAATAGCGGCCTCGGGCCCACTTGGGCGCTAACACTTTTATCCACTTCTGCAGTGGTGTCATTATTATCGTTACTGTTACACCCCGAAATCCATAACATGCTGGTTAAAACCGAAATGATACCCAGTGTTACACTTTTTTTCCTTGTCATCTTATTGCTCCATGTTGTAATGCTGTAATGTCAGTTGTAATGGTTTACTAAAAATTTCATCATCTGTAACAGCTTACGCAATGAATATGACTGAATTATCGAATTATTATGACAACCTTAGTTTCTACTGTTTTATCGACCGATTGAATAATATAAAACATGACCCTAACTGCGGTAACGGTATATAGACAAGCAAATAAACGATAGTGAGTTAACGGCTAACGATGAGGTCCACAATGGCAAACACAACCCTTTATTATGTTCACGATCCAATGTGCAGTTGGTGTTGGGGATACCGCCCCACATGGGATGCTCTGCAAGTTCAACTACAACAGCAGTTTGGCCAGCAATTGAGTCTACACTATCTAGTCGGTGGTTTAGCGCCCGACTCAGCAGAACCAATGCCACACCCCATGCAGCAAATGCTACAACAAACCTGGCATAAGATTAACCAACAATTAGGTACAGAATTTAATCACGACTTTTGGCAGCTCTGCCAACCAAGGCGTTCAACGTATCCAGCATGCAGAGCCAGCATAATTGCTCGCCAATATAGGCTTGAGCAACAGATGATCAACGCTATCCAACAGGCTTATTATCTTAATGCACACAACCCATCTGATGTTGATACTTTAGTATCGATTGCGACTCAATTAGGGATCCCTGCAGACTTGTTCACAGAGCAATTAAACGCTGATGAAACAGAAGATAAATTGCTCAAAGAAATCAATTTTGCTCGCCAACTTCCCATTCAAGGATTCCCCTCATTAGTGCTTATGGTCGATAACAACGCCTACCCTATTAGGCTTGATTATCATCAATGGCAAACCAGTTTGGCAGACATACAAACAATCTTGTTAACAGCCCAACCGAGTTGATTAGTGCTTTAGGGATGACTCTGCGCAACGTCACTTAAGATATAAATCATGCACGAGGTTGATTAGCCTTTGGCCTTAATGCCCAATATCCTATACTCTGCACGTCGAAAATGACAAAGCCTCACACAGGCTAGTTAAACATAACATGAGGCAGTGAATGACAGATCGTAAACGAGGTTTTTTCGGTTGGACATGGTTTGTCATGTGGCGCTTTTTGCTACTACTGGCGCTATTACTATTGGTACTAAGATTTGTACCGCCACCGACAACGTCATTTATGCTGCAAAGCGATTATCCGGTTAGTCAGCACTGGGTAAGTATTGATGAGCTGCCTGCGCACATGCCATTAGCCGTCGTGGCCGCAGAAGATCAGTTGTTTCCCGAACACTTCGGGGTCGATATCAACTCCATCACTAAAGCCCTTAACCAGTACGACGGTGGAGAAGGCCTGCGTGGTGCCAGTACCATCACCCAACAAACCGCAAAAAATCTATTACTTTGGCCGGGTAGAAACTTTGTTCGCAAAGGGTTAGAAGCCATGTTGGCCGTGAGCCTTGAAGCCATTTTGGGCAAAAAACGTATCTTAGAGGTGTACTTAAACGTCGCCGAATTTGGTAAAGGCATTTACGGTGTAGAAGCAGCTAGCCAACATTATTTTAATAAATCGGCCCGTTATTTATCCAACAACGAAGCGGCGCGCCTAGCAGTGTTGTTGCCGAGTCCGCGTAACCGAAACCCTAACAATTTAACCCCATACCTGCGCCAAAGAGTCGCTTGGGGTGAAAAACAAATGCGTCAACTTGGTTCTGGCTATTTAAAGCCTATTCTTACCAATTAACCGCAATACCCTGCCCGTTGTTATTGCTCTTTGTTAAGAGCAATAACAACTCGAACTGCCCTTCATATTTAAAAGATCAAAATATTGATCATTGATAAGCCATTAGCCTTTAATATCATTCAAAAAAAACTTTTCTCTTCCAATCGTCATCATGTGGCGAAAACATGATGCCTACTAGCAAGCCAGATGAAAGCCGGAATTAACAGGATTTGAACTATTTTTACTGTTAGAATGCGACCTCATTTTTATCCGCTTTTACGATCAAGGCAGGCTATGACCGTTCTTCTAATGACTCCACCGATGACCCAGCTGAATACACCGTATCCAGCAACAGCGTATTTAACCGGTTTTTTACGCTCACGAGGCTATGAGGCGGTTCAGCGAGATCCTGCGATTGAGCTTTTTCTTGAGATGATGACAGCACCTGCGCTGGACATTATTCGTCAGCACGTAGAAGAAAACTTCGAACACTTTGAAGACGACGAACTGCCAGATGTCATTTTTAACTTTCTGGCTGAATTTGAGCGTTATCACCTGACTGTTGAACCTGCCATTCGCTTTTTACAGGGCAAAGACCCAAGCCTTGCAATGCGGATTAATACCCGACGTTTTTTACCCGAAGGCCCAGCGTTTGATGCAATTGCTGAGATGGAAGCGGTATCTGGCGACGTGTTGCAAACGGCCTTTGGCAACTTAGGCGTACAAGATAAAGCTAAATATTTGGCCACCCTGTTTATTAATGATCTATCAAACGTTATTACCCAAGGTGTTGACCCCTACTTTGAAGTCAGCCGTTATGGCGAAAAGCTAGCGGCGGCCAACCCAAGCTTTGACAACCTCTACGACACCTTAATGGGTGAAGCAAGTTTTAGCTCTGAAATTTTGGAGCAATTGGTCGAGATGTATCTGGAAGACACCCAACCAAGTGTCGTCGCATTAACCGTGCCGTTTCCCGGTAATATGCTAGGCGCTTTACGTATTGCCCAAACCTGTAAAGCCATTAATCCAGACATTCCTATCGTCATGGGTGGCGGGTTTGTTAATACTGAACTGCGCGCACTAAAAGATCCGCGCGTATTTGAATTTGTCGACTTTATCTGTCTTGATGACGGCGAACGCCCGCTCATCACTTTGCTGGAATACTTTGAAGGCAAACGTGAAATAGACGATTTAGTGCGTACTTACTTCCTTGCAGAAGATGAAAATGGCCAACCTTATGTCCACTTAAATCAAAATGATCAGCTGCACGATATTCCACAATCTGAGGTCGGCACCCCCATTTACGACGGTCTGCCATTGGGCGACTACCTGTCTTTATGTGAAATGCTCAACCCAATGCACCGCATTTGGAGTGACGGACGCTGGAACAAACTGACCATCGCCCACGGCTGTTACTGGCGTAAATGCAGCTTCTGCGACGTCAGTTTGGACTATATCGACCGCTACGATACCGCTGGCGCCGATGCCTTGGTTGACCGTATCGTAGAGCTTGTTGAAGAAACCGGACAAACTGGTTTCCATTTTGTCGATGAAGCCTTACCACCAAAAACCTTATTTGCGTTTGCAAAACGTCTCATTGAACGCGGCGTAGTGATCAGTTGGTGGGGCAATATCCGTTTTGAGCGTACCTTTAGCCCAGCACGTTGCCAATTACTGGCAGATTCAGGTTGTATCGCCGTCAGCGGCGGCCTTGAAGTGGCGTCAGATCGTCTACTTAAACTGATGAAAAAAGGCGTGAGTGTTGAGCGCGTCGCCCACGTCACTAAAGCATTCAGTGATGCCGGAATATTGGTTCACGCTTACTTGATGTATGGCTTCCCGACACAAACCGAACAAGAAACCATAGACTCGCTAGAAATGGTGCGTCAGATGATGGAACAATGTTGTTTCCAGTCAGCCTATTGGCATCGTTTTGTCGCCACCATTCACAGCCCGATAGGCATGAATCCAGAGCAATTTGGTATCACCCTTGCTGAACGCCCTGAAATTTTATTTGCTGAGAACGATGTCGACTTCACCGACCCGACCGGAACAGATCATGAAATGCTTGGCGAAGGACTGCGTAAAGCAATCTACAACTACATGCACGGTATCGGTTTTGATCAACCAATGAGTTTCTGGTTCAACGAACCCGTTACCCGCACTTCAATGAAGAAAGACCTAATATCAAAAGCGATTAGCAACTTTATTCTTAGTAATGAAGAGTAGGTATTAAAGAGTAACTAGGGCTATCTCATTGGAATAACTAAACGCAGCTTAAATAATTGGCAGTCAAATTCTGCTATACAGGCGCATCATGGCCCTACTTAATATAAGAAAGAGTAAGTGGGTCCATGGTTAGAATATTGAAGGTTGATTTATCATTGTTCTGCATAGAGAATAGCGCCTAATTGAAATAATAATTAACGTGATGCATAAAGCATAGGAACGGCAATAAGATGATGACAAAATGGGCGACACGCTTTTTACAAATGGCCGAGCTCGTAGCATCTTGGAGTAAAGATCCCTCCACCCGAGTTGGTGCGGTGATCACTGAAAACAATCGCATCGTCTCGCTAGGTTTTAATGGTTATCCTCACGGAATATCAGATAGTGCTGAAACCGATAACCGTGAAATGAAACTGCTAAAAACGCTCCATGCAGAAGAAAATGCCATTCTGCATGCCAAACGAGATCTCAGTAGCTGTGAGATTTGGGTAACCCACTTCCCCTGCCCAAACTGCGCCGCCAAGATTATCCAAACAGGATTACGTGCCGTGCATAGCCCGCAACCCAACGAAGATTTCCTGTCACGCTGGGGAGATAAGATTAAAGTCAGCGAAGATATGTTTGAGCAAGCAGGCGTTCAAGTCGATTGGATGCAGGTAGATTAACCTTACTTTTTCACCGTCGTTCCGGCAATGCGGTTGAGCCGGAATCCAAGTGTTTACTCTTTGCATTTATGGCCTGCGTGGCACTTCATCATAGTAAAGGGTGAACAGTCTAGCTTCACTTTACTAGCTGGCTTTAAAAGGCTAGGTAAAAATTTAACAATAGATGCCATGATTAATTCGTGTCGTTTACAAGCTTTCTAAGAATATTTGCCAAGTAAAAAATAACAACCACAGAAGGCCAAGCATAAAAGCAACATCTTCTTTAATCGATGAGCCAAACTCTGAGCTATTATCACCAAAAAAGTAACCTACCGGTTTGGAGTATATTACTGCCGCTAAGCATAAACCTGGCACAAGATAATACAGCACCCAATCTTCTAAATACGTGCTTGTTTCATCGACACCCATTACAACGTAACTGTGCCCATACATTAGCAAATAGACTATGTATATTAGTACAAGAATAACGGCAAAATACTTACCCCATTTCCATTTTTTTAAGTTATCCGAAAGCGATAAATCGAATTCATGATTTGAATAAATGCCAAAAAAAATCAATGGCAGTATCAGTAAACAAATGCCTAGAAAAGTACTCAAAATACAGCTCTCTCCAGAAATTTAATAATGGGAATTTAATAATGGGAATTTAATAATGGGTGGCATGGTTATCGCCTTTACCCTGCCCCACTAAATTCACCTTTAAATTCACTTTTACCACTTTTATAAGCGATTAAAAGAAGTAGTGAATGATCAAAAAAACAACTATTTATTGTCCTGCTTTAATGACTTCTTGTACAAAAGATTATTCTTTCTTTGTTAAATAATTAACATAGTTAATTTCATTTGTATGATTTGACTCGAAAGCATAGCCTTCATAGGTAATTGATAAGTTATTTGATAAATACAAAAGGTTATTATAAATTTCTACGTTTACAGTCATTTCCCATAGAGGCTCTTGAAAAACTTCGACAACAATAAATTTATCATTTGTATCACGATTCGATTCGGGATAGCTGTAGGGATTAATTGTTTGTGAAATAGATTCTACAGGGGTTCCTGCACAATCAGAGGTATTATATTTATGTTCAATTATTTCTAAATTGTCACTAGTTAAGACTAATTCATTTGTATAATATGCCAAATTGTTTCTTTGACCACAATTTGATAACCATGAACCAGTAAGGTCTAATGTATCATCAATAGGCACAGAAACAATGGGAGGAGCTATACTTTCGCCTTCCACTTCAGAAGTGCCGCCACAACCGCACAATATTACGAAGGCAATGCAAATGATGAACCTAATGAGAAAATAGTTAGTAAGTTTTGTATTTATATTAGAATACACAGAAATTCCTTTTATATATGCTAAGCGGATAACGAATGCTTAGGGGCAATTAACAGTTGACCACCATTGCACCAAGCCAACAGATAATTGTCGCAGTGAGTTTACGAACAAAAACTATGCCCCCACTTTTACTATTAATTAACATAACTGCTTTTAACTTTGATTGCTAGGTATCAGTCCTATTCAAATGTAAAAATTGAGCGCTAGATGTAAAATGCTGATCCAGAATAACGAATGCCTAAAAAAGTACTCAAAATACAGCTCGTTCCAGAAATTTAACAATGGGTAGCATGGTTAATTGTGACAGTATGCAAGGCGGTGTTGGTGATGGTTATTACGGAGGACGTGTAAACAAGATTTACGGCCAGGCTAATCCTGAAGAGTTAACGCCTGCGCGAAGCACATTATTAGCTGAAATGGGTCTGTAAGGAGTTGAGGGAACTGGTAGGTAATGTTTGCAGCTTAATCCTCTGTACGAGCTGCAATCGTTACCTACCTTTTTTATATTCGAATACAAAAGACAATTTCTTAATCAATTTATATGACAATAACTGGTGTGCATCCTCCATTAGCATCGAATCTCAGAGCATAACCATCTTCCCATTGTTTTAGGCATCTCTTGCTATCTTCAGTAGTAAGTTGGATTTTAAAATTACAGTCAAAAACCTCTTCTGGAGTTACATCAATCTCTCTATTGAAAGATCTTCTGGCTTGGAAAAATACAAATGGAAATACATGTCTTGGACCATTTTGTGGCAGAAAGCTTTCTTTCTTATATTTAATTATCTCCTTAACTCTCATTTTATGACTATCTGACATTTTACTGCCAAAAACTACTCCAACTAATTGAGAAAAATCATAATGTAATAGTCGTTGTAAGGGAGACAGACGCTCGGAAGAAAGTGAGCCACCATTAAGGATAAGACGATATTCTTGCTCATACTCCCAACTGCGATGCTTTGAACATAAAAAACTGTCCGACTTATCCCAATGGTTTTTTATTTCATTTAAGTCGACGCATGTTAGGTTATTTACCAATTCTCGGGGAAGTAGCCAGCATGCATTATGAAAGTCAATATTTTCAGAATAGTTAACTTTTGAGAATGGTATAGAACTAGGCACTGAGATTCTGTATGTTTCTGTGATCCCTACTGAGTTTATGCAGTTGGAAGGGTCTTGCTTTAATGTTCCATCAATGGTTCTGAAAATAAGGCTATAACCGAAGTGCTGTGCTCCATAATGCCCCCACATAAGATGGTCATTATTCTTAGACGAGAATGAAACAAAATAGCCTAGTTTGGGACTTGAGTAAGATAAATATCTTTGTACTTCCTTAGCAAAATAAGCAACATCCTCTGATACTGCATTGTGGTTTTCAAGTTCAGAAACTATATTGTCAAAGATGCTAATTAATCTACCAGCCATTATTTCTCCATAAGTGATCGGAGTTCTTATAGATAAAGCTGTTGCAAGTATCTCGATGTAGTACTCATTTATTTCTGAATCCCCCCAAAACATCTCTTTTATGCGATTATTTACCTCATTTAAGAGCCTCATCCATAATTCTTTATCCGAAGGGAAATGGTAAAAGCTCTCCCCATCAAATGGATCGTTCAATTCATCTTGAGAAGCAAAGTACAATTCATTATAAAGGAGTTCTTTAAAGGATAGCTCAGTTGAAGACCTGTATCGATATAAGAGCATAATAGTATAAGTCATTGATGATTAATTACTTACATCCTATCAATAGATTTGAGTAACCTGCAAGATTAAAAAATGTATGCAACAACTAGATCCAATAGAGTAAAATTATTGGACAGCGTTTCAAATTAGACTTTATCATCAGTTGAATGTGGAATAGTCGAAAATCGAATTATCGTGAAAAAACGCCGCAATTATCGCGCTACAGATCAACAGAGTAAAAAACTCATCACGCATTATCACGTATTAAATTAACCCAAGGGATCACATGAATATATTGCAACGTTTTCGCCTACTGTCCACCAGCATATTAATGTGTTGTTTCTTTTTTAGTGCGGGAGTGTTCAGCGCAAGCAGCATAGCAAACATTGATACCAGCAAGCTTGGCGACATAAAAGCGGTTAAATTTAATAACCAGCAAGTGATTACCGCGGGTTTACCCACAGAGCCGCAATTTGCACAGCTCGCTCAGGCGGGTATTAAAACCGTGATTAACCTCATTCCTAATGATAATCCAAACGCCTTAATCAATGAGCAGCAAATCGTCACTCAACTCGGTATGAATTATCACAATGTTAGCGTGGACTGGCAGCAGCCTACACAAGAAAATCTACAGCAATTTTTTAGCCTGATGGAGCAAAATGGCGACGCACCAGTGCTAGTGCATTGCGCGGCTAATTATCGTGCCTCAGCCTTTTATTACTTATACCAAGCCCGCCACAACAAAGCGCCGTCAATGGCTGAAGCACTAACACCTTGGGGCGACTTACAACAAAGCTTTGCTGAATATCCTCAATGGCAACAACTGATAGAAGATGCAAAACAGCAATATCAAACCAAACAACAGTAATGTAAATACTGCGATCCCTTTGGCCAGTGCCGAATGAAAGTGCAGGATAAAATCCTGCACTTTCATCCTAACTAATTACCTGCCGCAGGCTTTAGTACAAATAATACCTCCGCTCTCTTCAACAAGTACTAGACAACAAGCACTAGACAACAAGCACTAGACAACAAGCACTAGCCAACTAGGTTAGATGACCTTGTGATTCAAGACTCATATTATTCAAGATTATCGTCCGACACCGCAAATAACCTCTAGGTACTAACGCTTATTTATAATCATGAATATTGCTCATGCTGCAGGTGAAATAAAACCGTTTTTCTTCATGTCCCAACCCACGTATAAATTACTCATGCTTTTAGCGCCAAACAATATTACAGCGGATCCCTAATTAAGCCATCAGGCACAAAGCAGACAAAGCTGTAACAGCGACTTGTTGAGAAAATCAGCACTAATAGAACATATCGATAAACAGCAAAACGTAAATTCAGGCTTTTAAATCACAAATTGGATACCAGATCATCATGAATAAAGATTTCACATTTACGATTAAGAGCATTCGCCTCGATGAAGATTATCATCCATCAGACAGTACACGTATCACCACCAACTTTGCTAATTTGGCCAGAGGAAGCTATCGCCAAGCAAACTTGCGCAACGCGTTAAAGATGATTGATAACAGTTTTAATGCCTTAGCGAATTGGGATAATCCTAAAGGCGATCGTTACTCCGTCGAACTTGAAATCATTTCTGTTGATATGGATATTGAAGGCAGTGGTAAAACCTTCCCATCAATTGAAATATTGAAAACGAATATTGTTGATCATCAAACTAACCAACGCATTGAAGGTATTGTAGGAAATAATTTTTCCTCTTATGTGCGGGATTATGATTTTAGCGTATTACTGCAGGCTCATAATAAAGACCAGCCCAACTTTAGCATTCCAGATAACTTTGGTGAGCTGCATGGCAAGCTGTTTAAGTATTTTGTTAATTCAAAAACTTACAAACAAAATTTTAAGAAAACACCTGTTATCTGCCTTAGTGTTTCAGATAACAAGACCTATCATCGAACTGAAAATCAGCATCCTGTATTGGGGGTTGAATACCAGCCAAATGAGTCGTCTTTGACTGAGCAGTATTTCAAAAAAATGGGACTACAGGTACGTTATTTTATGCCGCCAAATAGTGTTGCGCCGTTGGCTTTCCATTTCTTTGGTGATCTACTTAATGATTACACTAATCTTGAGCTTATAAGCACCATCAGCACCATGGGAACCTTTCAAAAAATCTACCGACCAGAGATTTATAATGCGAATGCCGCTGCTGGAAAGTCCTATCAACCCAATTTGAAGAACCTAGATCATTCATTAACGCAAATTGTTTATGATCGAGAAGAACGTAGCCAGTTGGCTAATGAGCAGGGAAAGTTTGCTGAGAAGCACTTCATCAAACCCTATCAAACGGTGCTTGAGCAATGGTCTGCCAATTACGTTTAATCGCTGCGTTTAATCATTACACCCAACATACGGCATGACTTATTATGAAAACATTGATTAACAAAATAATACTACCCACTTCAACTGCAGGCAGTTTACCTAAGCCCTCTTGGCTTGCTGAACCCGAAACACTTTGGTCAGCTTGGAAACTACAAGGTGAGGAATTAATTGAGGGCAAACAAGACGCTTTACGTTTGTCATTACAAGATCAACAACACGCAGGCATTGATATTGTTAGTGATGGTGAGCAAACACGCCAACATTTTGTGACTACGTTTATTGAACATCTTAACGGTGTTGATTTTAATAAGCGTAAAACCGTTAAAATTCGTGATCGCTATGATGCCAGTGTACCAACGGTTGTCGGCCCTGTTAGTCGCCAAAAATCAGTTTTTGTTGAAGATGCCAAGTTTTTACGTCAGCAAACCACGCAACCCATTAAATGGGCTTTGCCTGGTCCCATGACAATGATAGATACGCTTTTTGATGACCATTATAAAAGTCGTGAAAAGCTAGCGTGGGAATTTGCTAAAATTCTTAATCAGGAAGCCAAAGAATTAGAAGCCGCAGGTGTTGATATTATTCAATTTGATGAGCCAGCATTTAATGTTTTTTTTGATGAGGTAAATGATTGGGGCATTGCTTGCTTAGAAAGAGCCATTGAAGGATTAAAGTGCGAAACGGCTGTGCATATTTGTTATGGCTATGGCATCAAAGCCAATACTGATTGGAAAAAAACACTGGGCTCAGAGTGGCGACAGTATGAAAAAGCGTTCCCTAAACTGCAACAGTCTAATATCGATATTATCTCACTAGAATGCCACAACTCTCATGTGCCAATTGAGCTGCTTGAACTCATTCGAGGTAAAAAAGTGATGGTTGGTGCCATAGATGTAGCAAGCAATACGATTGAGACACCAGAGGAAGTCGCCAATACCCTCCGAAAAGCACTTCAGTACGTAGATGCCGATAAGCTTTATCCATGCACCAATTGTGGCATGGCGCCCTTACCTCATCATGTAGCAAGAGGTAAGTTACAAGCCTTAAGTGCAGGGGCTGACATTGTTAGAAAAGAGCTATCGGCCCTAGGATTGTTGAACCTTAGGGATTAACATTTATTCAATCTACGGCGATTTAATCGCAGCGCGAGCACACATCACCTACTGTTGAGTATGAAAACCTTTCAAATCCATTTTATACAAGGGTGCAGGGATCATTTCAGAGGTGATAAAAATGCTGTTACCGTCTGGGCTAAAACCCACGGCTTCAGCTTGCTTTATCGCTGGTAGAGAAATCTCTTGTGGCGGCGTAGAAAACAACGTTAACCAATCACCTGGCTCAGTTTGAGTAAAATAGAACGCGTGAGTGTAGGTTAATACCACCGCCGATAAACCATCAGCTGATATATCCATGGCTGTAGGTTTTCCGGCAAAACCAATCCAGGTATAGATACTGGCGTAATCGAGCATGGCGGTTGGTAATGGCGCGATTTCGCCCAGCTTTTTGGCTTGCTTGTTAACCATTTGAACCGATGAATTGTTGGAAGCACTTTGTCCTAAAGCTGGAGCCATTAATGGCAACTCGAATAATATTGGTAATTTATCGCGTTTGCTCAGTAACAGTATTTTTTGTTTAGCCACATCAACGGCTACAGATTCACAATCGTGTGTACCATCTGGGTAGGTAAATGTCATGCTCCAAACGGGTTTAGCCGACAGTGTTTTTTGGCCATTCAGTTGGCTTAAATCAGGCTCTTTGATCAGATGTAGCTGATATTGCGATCGTTTCGCTTGGTTATCACCCACATCGGCGATCAATAAATACGATTCACCTTGGTAAACGAACGAGGCGATGTCTTCCCAATCGTTATTCTTAACGCCTGTAATGTTAACTGTCGCCAACTGATGACCTTGGGTATCAATGGCAAAAATCCTTGCGGTGTCGCCACTGTCGTTATGTACCCAAAGTATATTGTCGTTGAGCCTCGATACCGCTAAACCACTGGCTTCGTCAATAGTCGGAGCAGTAATGCTACCCGCTTGGGTCATGCCTATCGGCATAGCACATGCACTGGTCGATAACGCCAACATCACATATATACACAGCTTTAACGGGGTGAACAGGGGCAGTATTGTGGGCATTAACACGGGTCCATTGAGGTATCAGTAACGAGCAAGCCAGTATTCTACCCAATTTGAAATAGAAAAGTGCCAATGTTTACACTGAGGTTAATTTATTTATCCGTTACATAAGCTGAGTTTGTGTAGCGTTATCTTGTTATTAAACAAAAAAAGGCCACTTTCTTTGTTCCGAAGAAAGTGGCCATGCACATTTTTAGCGATTGAAATGATGAATAAAAACCGCTAAAAACAAGTACTCTTTTATAAGTGACTCTTGAACGCACTATTACACGTAACGATTACACCTATTAATACTCATAGCTAAATTGCAAAGTGAACTCTGTGCCAGGGTCTTTAGCGTACACTTGCAGATCTTGCTGTTCGTATTCAGTGGTTTCACCTAAGATATTTTTCGCTTTTACTTTTACCGTAACGCTATCTGTCGGAAAGAAACTATACGTAAAATCAAGGCTATGGAATGGCTTTTCAAATACATCGTCTAAACCACCACGGCCACCATAAGCAATACGTTCACCAAACACGTTATACACTAATGTGGCACTGTGATAACTGTCTGACGAGTCGTAACTTAACTGTAAGTTAGCCACCCATTGTGAATGTCCGGTCATGCGGCGGGTTTTATTGGTTGGGTCAATTTCGCCGTTAGCAGCGATATCGATTTCTGAGTCGCCAAGGGTTAAGTTACCTGCAACAAAGAAGTCTTCCCAAATGCTGCCTTCGCTACCTAAAAACTCAAGCTCTTGTAAGAACTCGGTTTCAAGACCGTACACATAACCCGACTGCGCGTTATAAAACTTGAGCTGACGCCCTGCTTCTGAAATACGTTGAATCGGCTCAATTGGTGCATCTACATCTTTATAGAATGCGCCCATGCTGAAATTATTACCCGAATCAGAATAATATTCCCAACGTAAATCTAAGTTAAGAATGTCTGAACTCTTTAACTCTGGGTTACCGAAGAAGTCAAAACCAGTAACCGGATCTTGGAATCGAACCGGTGATACCTCACGAAGATCTGGACGAACGATAGTTTTACTCGCTCCAAAACGCCATTGAGTAGTATCGGTTTGTTTCCAGGTTAATGATAACGATGGGAACCAACCGTCTTCTGCTATCACGTAGTCAGATAACTGATAACGACCACCTTCATCTGATATTTCACCATTGGGGTCGATAGGCAAAGTGACGCGACGAAAATCTTCATAACGAATACCAGCATATACCCGCCAAACATCATCAAAGTCGATGTCCATGCTCACAAATGCAGCGTCGTTTTTCTCGGCGGCAATGTAGTCTTCGGTGTCAGTTGATGCGTCTTTTAGCTCTAGCCCTAAGGTATTGTCGGTAATGTTTTTATCAGAGAAAATCTCATCAAAATCACCCGCTAAAATAGCGCCATTAGGGTCGGTTGGACTTAAATCGACATCAAACCCTAAGCGAGTTGCATAGCTTTCGCGAGTACGCTCAAAGTATTCATAGCCGGTAGTCAGTTTAACCACGGCGCCGTCTAGATTAATTGGATACATAAAGTCCCAAGCATAGTTTTGGCTGTCATCTTCTAGGCGACTGTAGACATACTTGGGTGCATCTTGAGTATTGAGGTTACGTGATAATAACTGGTTGCTGTCGTCTAAAATCACGTTGTAGGTATACGACACTTCATTTGGTGCATAACGCTCTGAGCGCGCATCGGAGAACTTCCAATTAAATTCAGCGTCATTCAAATATTCAATAAAATGATGACCTTTAATTTGGTTACTGATAAGCGAACGTTCTTCGTAATCAATGGCGTAAACTTGCAGTGCATTTGGCTCACCCAAAGTATCGATGGTTTCTTCAATCCCCATAGACACATCATCTGAAGTGTCTTGCAGGTAAGTAGTGAAGGTTTCGATTTTATGGTTGTAGCCAATCTCTAAGCCTAAGTTAAGCATGCCAGACACTTGGACTATTGAGTCGGTACCAACGATGTCTTTCTGGTTTTCAACTTGTACTTGGCTGCTATCACCATCAAGCTCAACTTCACGTTTAGTGTAGTTTTCAGCTTGCTTCTTGTAAGACACGGCTGACAATGCACCAAAGATAATATCGTCGGTAATGTCCCAACGATCACCAATGGCGATATCACCGCGCATTGCAGGGTCTGTACTTTGGCTGTGTACCGTCATATCGCGGTACATGTCTAGTGCTAGTTCGCGGTTAACTTTTTGTGCTGCTGGGTAATTTATAGCGCCATTAGAGTTGCTCACGATATCAATTGGGCTAATTCCACCATATTGATTAATGGTGTTATTAATGTTGCTTGGCATGCTGCGAGTGCCATCGTCTTGGCCGGTCCAATCATCGCCACCACCGTTGTAGGTGTAGCTGTCATTTGAGTCATTGGTGTTATAACGACCGCCCACTGACGCTTTAAAGAAGAAGTCGGCCGGAATTGATTTAGTGCGAATATCAACATGCCCGCCACCAAATGCGGCAGGTGAATTAGCTGAGGCAGACTTTTGCACCGATAATGATTCAATGATCGATGCAGGAAACATATCTAAAGGTACTACGTTACGGGTTGGGTCTGGCGATGGCACTGTCGCGCCATTCAGTGAGGTACTTGAATAACGCTCACCTAAACCACGAACATAAATGAATTTGCCATCTTTTAAGGTTAAACCTGTCACACGACGAAGCGCTGCGGCGGCATCACCGTCACCGGTTCTTGAAATTTGTTCTGAGCCCATAATATCGGCTACAGCAATTTGTTCACGACGTTCTTCAGTTGCTTCCGATGCAGAGCTACGTAAACGCCCAGTAACTGAAATCACTTCTATCGGTTCAATTGGAATCACTTCACCAGGATCACGAACAGGCGCTGGTTCTTGCGAGTATACGGGGGTAGCTGTTAATAGTGTCGCCGCAGAAATCACAGAGATAATGGCAAGACTTAACTTATTAACGGTAAAACTCGGCTTGGTTTTCATACTTAACTATCCTGTATGCGGTTCAGAGATAACCGCCCTTGCGGGCGGCTATTAATAGGTCACAGATTAAGGTTATCGAGGTGATTACTGTGGAAAGTAAGCCCAACCTTGACGCCAGTCATTCTGGCCATCGAATGCACCAATAAAGTTGGTTGATTCGAAGAAGCTATCATCAGTGCTTAAGTCTTTACCTTTGCCAAGTAGCGTTGTATCTGTTGCTGCTGGCATACCGTCAGTGATAGTCACTGCAGCTGTTGAGTTACCTTCTTGGCCCATGAACCAGGTTTCAACATTCACAGCGTCTGCTGTTGCGGCATTATCAGAGCTGTACTTAAATGGCTCGTTACAGTCGATAATTGAATGAGACATGGTTAGCGTTTTGCTGTTTACGTTGTCGACTAAACCAGCGTAAGAGCCATCTAACTCTAAACATTCGCCAGACTCAGTTTCAGCAGTAGTGCCTTTACGACCTTGTACTAGCACGTTGTATAACTCACCGGCTGTAGCAACACGTAACAAGATACCTTCACCTTTATCGCCACTTGCGTTAGCAATATCTGTACCCGGTAAAATAGTGAAGTTCGCTAATTTTGGCGCCGACACTGGGGTATCAGTAGCACCTTTATGGCTATCACCTTCGATACCACGGTTAGCATTACCGTCTTCGTGAGTGATATACACAAACTGTGCTTTACCTGTCCAACCGTTAGTCCAATCTAAGCTGTCATCGAAGTTTTCAGTTAAGTACACATATTTCAAGTTAACTGCACCACCCCAAAACTCAACACCGTCGTCGCCGTTAGCGTGAATTTGAATATGGTCTACTTGAGTTCCGCTGCCCACTGCCGCAAATGAGATACCGTTCATTTCTTGAGTATCATTCACTTTAAAGCCAGCATACTTAATCACTACGTAGCTGATTTGACCGCTGTTATCAGCGTTGTTGTTACCACCGTACGGGAAGTCACCGACTTCAAACGACGCTGAACAAGCATTATGATCAGGACATGTATTAGTTAAACCATTACCTAGAATAACCAATCCACCCCATTGACCACGTTCGCCACTTGCACCCGCAATCACATCCTCTTCAGAGGTCATTTCAATTGGGTGAGTTGCACTACCTTGAGCCATAATTTTTGAGCCACGACTCACCGCGATAAAGCTGTTAGATGTCGCGAATAACTTAGTGCCCGCTTGAATAGCCAATGTTGCAGGCGTGGTGTTATCTCCACCTACTACTACTGCACCGCCATCGATTTTGTACATTACGTTTTGGCCAGCGAGAAGAGTCGTGTTGCTTAAAACATTGCCTTCAAGGGTACAAATTAAGGTAATTGATGCATCTTTATATAAACCTGCTGTTGCAGCTGAAGCTGTTGTGCCTACTGGACAAGAGGTTAATACTGGTAATGCTGTCGGTGTTGGCGTTACATCGTCATGAATGGCTGTAGTCCAGCCTTCCGTCCAATCGTTAGTGCCATCAAATGCACCAATGTAGTTAGCATTAACCAAACGCGCATCAAGGTTAGCCAAATCTGCTTTGCCAGCCGTTAATGCAACAGATGATGAATTAGGCATGTAATCGGTTAAATCTGCTGCTGCAACTAAGTTATCCGCTTGCCCTTTGTACCAAGCTTCAACATCTAGCGCTAAAGTACGGCCTTCTGCAGCATCTGCCTTGGCATTTTTGAACGGTTCAACACAGTCAATTAAGCTGTTTTGCATCGTCAATTCTGCGGTGTTGGCGTTGTTAACGGTATTGTCATCGTTAACCTCTAAACATTCGCCAGAATCAACGTCACCTTTAACAAGAATGTTATAGGTATTCACGCCAGTGCCTTTACGGAATAAAATACCTTCCGCATCGTCACCACCACTGTTGGTGCCGTTAGCAACCTGAATAGTAAAGTTAGCTAACACTGGTTTGGACATAGGTACAGCACTTGCGTCACTGTTACTGTCAGCTTCAATACCACGGTTAGATGCGTTGTCAGCTTGACGAATATAAACGTGCTGCGCGCTACCTTGCCAACCGTTTGTCCAATCTAACGAGTCATCAAAGTTTTCTGTCAGTACGATATTTGTTACTGAAACATTACCGCCCCAGAATTCAAAACCATCATCGTTATTCATGTGAACTTGTACGTGGTCAATTTCAGTACCCGCACCCACACCGGCAAAACTAATACCGTTCATTTCTTGGGTGTCATTGATTTTGAAACCACCAAACTCAACGCGTACATACTTGATTGAACCTGAATTGTCTTCGGTGTCATTACCACCGTAGCTGTGGTTACCCACTTCAAAAGACGCTGAACAATTAGTTAAATCTGGGCAGGTGTTTACTGGCGCATTACCCAATAACACTAAACCACCCCACTGACCCGCTTTACCTTCTTGGCCTAAAGCCGTTTCAACAGACGTAAATACGATAGGGGCAGTTGCAGTACCATCAGCCATAATTTTAGAACCACGGCTAACCACTAAATATGAATCGCTGCCACCTAAGATTTTGGTGCCAGGTAATATCGATAACTCAACCGCATTGGCATTGTCGCCACCGGCAATCACTGCACCATCAAGCTGCCATACAACGTCATTACCTAATACGATTTTGTCGCCATCTTGGCCACCAGTGGTAATTGTTGATGCTGCTGTAGAAGGTGCAAGCGTTCCCTTTAATACCCAAACTTCTTTACCATCAACGGCTGTCATGGTGGTGCTTTTAGTTGCAAAGCCACTGTATGATTTTTGTTGTTCTGTCTGAGTGGGTGTAGTTGGAGTTGTTGGCGTAGTCGGTGTAACAGTATCGCTACCCGCATTGATATTAATATCACCACCACAACCAGCGAGCCCTAATGTTGCAGCAAGGGCTGTAGAAAGTGCAGTAAGTTTAAAAATGTTTTTCAGTTCCATTGTCATCTCCGAAGACGGATTTAAGCGTGTGAGTTAGTTGGCTGGATGACAAGCTAACCTGCAAAAATGACAAAAAGACTGCGCAAACATGACAGTCACATTTCATTAACATTACAGAAATGTGCAAATCCAATGGCTATGCAGCTTAGGAGGATATTTGAATGGCATAAATTTTTAACAAAAAAAGCGAAAATATAACGTTTTAGGTCTAATCAACTTAATAATAGCTAACATAAACGGTCCACAAACCAAAAATAATGGCGCACAACCCTGCGGGTCTGAATGCTTTGACACAATATGAGACAGACCATAAAGCAAACTTTTTGTGATACTTTTCGGTCATAAAAACAAGAATAATTGCAATAATAAACAATAAATTACCTATCACTTCGAACACAAATGGCGATGAAGTGTTATGCGCATCAAGTAGTAAGACACTCCCGAGAACTAACCGAGATATAATTTCAATGTAATGGAAATAGCGTTGATGGCTAAAACGAACAATTTGATCTGTAAAATGCGCTGGAGCCAACATCATGAACAGGCCAAAACTGAATATTATTACACCCCACAAGCTAATGAATATGGCCATGTTAACTCCAAGAGATACTGCTTACGCTAATATTAACACCTCACTAATGAGGTAAATATGTTAACTAAAAATGTCGCATCCACTATCAACAAGATGATTAAGCAAGATGCCTCAACAAAAAAGGCTAAGGCTGGTGGCTATTTATTACCCTTTTATAGTCTAATAAACACACGGCAATGACATTAATCAAACTGACTCTGAAGATATAAAAAAATATTAATAAATGCTCATGAAATAAGTTTAGACGATTTTAATGCTAAAATAGCCATTTGATACAATCTTCATCACACAAGGAGTGCCCATATGCCACCAGATATTATTATTTTAGGGATCTCCATACTTATCGCCATTGGCATTTTACTTCATCATCCATCCAAAACTTTAGGTTTACCATCGTTACTGATCTTTATGGGTGTCGGCTTAGCATTTGGTAATGGTGAGTTTGGTTTTGTATACGATGACCTACAGCTTACTTCAGTGATTGGTACCCTCGCATTAAACACCATAGTCTTTGTCGGAGGGCTCAATACTCCGATGAAACACATTAAGTTTTCTTGGAAAGAAGGCGGAATGTTATCCACTGCAGGGGTGATATTCACTACCATTATTTTCGGCTTTATCTTGAATGCGTTACTCGACTTTAACCTCATTACTTGCATGTTGTTTGCCGCGGTAGTGTCGTCTACCGATGCGGCGGCCGTATTTTCTATTTTAGAGTCAAAAAAACTTAAATTAAAACACGGTACTGGCACTATTTTAGAATTCGAATCGGCTACCAATGACCCTGTAGCCTTACTAATGGTGGTGATGTTAACCGACTTTATTATCAATAGTGCCAACGGCGCACCCACAGCACTTTCAGTGTTATCGAGTCTCGGCCAGCAAATTGGTGTTGGGGCTGTCGTTGGGTTAATAATGGGTAAATTAGCCGTTTGGGCACTTAATAACATTAAACTGCCTGAATTCGGACTTATTCCTGTTTTTATTTTGGCCAGCTTTGCCATTACAGTATCAAGTACCGAAATATTGGGTGGGAACGAACTTATTGCGGTTTATATTGCCGGGGTGATCATCGGCAACTATTTAAAGAAGGGCGCTGAAGTCAGTAAGCATTTCTTTAATGGCATATCGTGGTTAGCGCAGTCATTAATGTTCATCATTTTAGGCTTACAGATTTTCCCGCAGCAATTAATGCCGGTGTTCATTGCATCATTGCTACCGGCTATATTGCTTATTGTTGTCGCGCGCCCACTGGCTGTGCAATTGTGTTACTTACCGTTTAAACAAGCTAATTGGCGCAAACGTTTGTTTGTTTCTATGATCGGATTAAAAGGTGCTACGCCAATTGTTTTCGCGCTTATTCCCGCTGCAGCAGGAGTAGAGGGGTCGCGTGAAATGATCCACATGGTATTTTTCATTGTACTGATTTCGGTCATTGTCCAAGGCGCCGCTATCGAGCCGCTCGCCAATAAACTAGGGCTAAAACTGCAGCCCAAAAAGCCAGATCTATAAAAATGATTCAATGCCTCATAGCAATGAGGCATTGAATCATTTTCAGTATCTTTGTTATTAGTTATTTTACCGTAATTCTCTCAATTGATTTATCAGGCTGATGGATCACATAGTCTAACTGTACTTGTAGGTCTTTAAACCCAATTGCAGAGGGTTGATACTTCCATTGTTCAAGTGCCTCAACAGCCGATGCATCAAACACTTGTTTCGGCGACGACTTGGTCACTCTAACATTGTTCACACTGCCATTTGGACTGATATCAAATGACATTTGAACATAACCATTAAGCCCTTCTTTAGCAGCATCAATTGGATAGCTAGGCTCAATTCTTATCACAGGCATTGCCATAGAGTCGGTTTTGTTTTCAACGTTGAGATTATTGCCTGCAAATACCTGCTGATTAAACATAAAGGCACTAACACCAACAGCTAATGTCATTCCAATCAACGCTAAGGTGCTTTTTCCATGTTGCTTTTTCATCTGTAAGATCCTCTCTTTTAAGATGGTTTTATCCCCATAATGGGTGTGTAACATGCTCAAAGGTGCATGTTGTGAATAGGCCAATAGTGTTCTGCTATAGGCAATTTTAGCTTGGGCTTTCATGCTGGCAGTGACCTGCGCATCGCATGACAATTCTTGATCTTGTCTAAAACGGCGATAGCTCAACCACATCAACGGATTGAACCAAAACAATATGGTTAATCCATAAGCCAGGGCATTTGCCCATAAATCACCACGTTGATAGTGATATACCTCGTGCTGAATAATGGCTTGCTGCTGGCTTTCTTCGAGTAAAGTAAAGCTTGTTGGCACCAAAATACTGGGAGCAATAAACCCAGCGAGCATAGGTGATTCAATATCAGGATGGACTAATACGTTAAGCTTTACAGAGGGAATATCTAGCTGACGCCCACACTGGATTAACCGTTGCAGGTAGCCGTATTCCATCACGATATTAGCGACCAATAACGTGATAACGGCACCGTAGAGATAAGGCAGGTATAACAGGTCAAATAAGCCTGCCGACAACGCTGCAGTATCGCTAGCAAACACATAATACTGCTGGATGATTGAGGCGGTGTTATTACTGCCAAACCAGTTAACGTGGTGAGGCAATATCATTTGCAGTAAATCTGCAATGATTAATAGTGGCACTGATATCCACATAAAGTAGGTATAGTGCGCTCCAAATCTAGACAATAACAACCGGTGCATTACCAGCAAGGTCAAACACACCACGCTCAATGAGATGGTTTGTTCCATAAACCAATTAATCATCACTTTTGTTCCTTTTGCCAATCATCAAGTAAGGTTTGCAGTTCGGCGACATCTTCTGCCGACAGCTTGTTCTTTTGCGCAAAACCGGCAACCAATGGGGTTAACTTGCCAGCAAACATGCGGTCCACAAAAGAAAGCGATTCTTTAACGGTATAGTCCTGCTCAGCAATTAATGGTGAGTAATGGTAAACCCGACCTTGTTTTTCAAAACTGACGGCTTGTTTTTTGACTAAACGATTAAGCAAGGTTTTAACCGTTTTTTCATGCATGTCATGGCTTTGTTCTAATGCATCAACCACTTCACTCGAGGTCAATGGCGACTGCTGCCAAAGCTGCTGCAACACGACTAATTCACTATTGCTGATTTCTTTCATGCGATACCGCTCATTTGTTGTTAGAACTTATTAGATTATAAATGGATTACAGATGTAATCTGCCTATTTAAATTACAACTGTAATCTTAAATAAGCAAGTATTATTTTCGAGCGATTTACGAATGAAAATGAAAAAGCCTAATCAGATAATTAGGCTTAAAATTGAAATGTTATTTAGCTAATTGGCTTTATTTCGATAATAACTTATCTCGATACAACCACTGATAAACCGTCGGCAACACCAGTAAAGTCAAAGCCGTTGAGCTAAATAAGCCGCCAATGATCACCACCGCTAATGGTTGTTGAATTTCACTGCCCACACCAGATGATAACAAGATAGGGATCAGCCCCAATGAAGAGGTTAGTGCCGTCATTAACACCGGACGTAACCGCCCTACCGTGCCTTGGTAAACACTGTCGTACAGGCTTTCATCTGATGATTGTCTGCGTTGGTTAATCGAGTCCACCAGCACTACACCATTTAATACAGCAACACCAAATAAGGTGATAAAGCCGATTGAACTGGGCACCGACAAATAGGTGCCAGTGACATATAAAGCCACCACGCCGCCGATTAATGCCAATGGTACGTTAGCCATAATCAATGCCACTTGTTTGAGTGAACCAAACGAGAAATACAACAATAAGCCAATAAGTGCGATAGAAATGGGCACCACCAACATTAGCTTTTGTTGCGCCCGTTGCTGGTTTTCATATTGGCCGCCCACCACAACCGTATAGCCCGCAGGTAACTCCGCTTGCGGCACAATGGCATAAATATCGTTGACCACCGAACCCATGTCACGCCCCGATACATTAGCCTGCACCACCACTCGGCGCTGTACATCGTCACGACGAATATTCGGCGGCGCCATTTCAATCACCACATCAGCGAGATCGCCCAAGCGTACAATCGCGCCATTGGCACCACTGAGTAGCAAGTCTTCAATCGCATCTGGCGCATTACGATATTGCGCTGCTAATCGCAGATTAATGTCATAACGGGCATTACCATCAATCACTTGGCCTGCACTGGCACCACCAATACCTCGAGTGACTAAACTCATGACTTCATCGACGCTAATACCATAGCGAGCAAGGACTTCACGTTTAGGTCGAACGACTAACTGAGCTTCACCGCTGACTTGCTCTAGCGACACATCAACCGCCCCAGGAATGGCAGCGACTAAATCAGTTAACACCTGACCTTTTTCCGACAATATGCTCAAATCGGGGCCAAATATCTTAATCGCTAACTGCGCTTTAACGCCCGATAACAACTCATCGACTCGAGTAGCAATCGGTTGTGAGAAAGTTAACAATAATCCTGGGAATATCGCTAGCCGTTGCTCCATCAAACGCTGTAGCTCAAAGCGATTGCTTGCCGATGTCCATTGTTCTATCGGCTTAAGACCAATATATATTTCAATATTACTCACAGGTTCTGGGTCGCCGCCAAGTTCGGGAGCTCCGATTCGACTTAACGCATATTCCACCTCAGGAAACTCCAGCAGCATGGCTTCAATTTTAGGCGCAACGTTAACCGAAGTAGCCAGACTGGCTGTAGGCGCCAGTGTCACCCGTAAGTTGATGGTGCCCTCTTCTAATTCGGGCACAAATTCAGTGCCAAGTTTTGGTAATAACAGCATGCTTGCAGCAAACAAAACAACTGCCGCTAACATCACCGATTTAGGACTTGATAGCACCAGTGTCAGTACTCGTCGATAGACTGCGTCAATGGGGGCCAACACCTTGCTTTGACGCACCACAATACCGCGTTTAAATAGAAACACCGCCAATGCAGGCACCGCAAATAACGCCACCACTAATGCCGCCATCATCGCAAGAATAATGCTCACGGCCATAGGTTGAAATAATTTTCCTTCTACACCTTCAAGAGCAAATAACGGCATAAATACTACGATGATAATCGCTGTTGCAAAGAAGATAGGACTGCACACTTCTTTTGCCGCCAACATGATCCTAATCGCCATGCTTTGGGTTTGTGCATCAGCTTCACTATCAACATCACTATCAATATGAGTTGCAGCAGATTGGTTGGCGCCAGTTTCGCCGCTAACATGTTTAAAGATGTTTTCGACCATCACCACTGAACCATCAACTAGCATACCGATCGCAACAGCAAGACCACCTAAAGACATTAAGTTAGCTGACATGCCGTAATAAGACATGATCAATAACGCGATCCCGATCGACACTGGGATCGACAGTAATACCAACAATGTCGCCCGTATATTGACCAGAAATAATGCCAAAATAATCACGATAAATCCAAAGGCCATCAATAGCGCTTCAACCACTGTCGTGACCGCTTTATCGACTAAATCCGCTTGGTCGTAAAACACCTCAAATGACACTCCTTTTGGCAAGGATTGCTCAATTAAACTAATACGTGAATTGATGTCATCAATAGTGGCTTTGGTATTGGCGCCCATGCGTTTAAGCACAACGCCTGCAACCACTTCACCTAGCGCTTGTACATCGGACGACGAGCCATTAGCCGCTGCCTGCCTGCGCGACATGGTCACTGCACCGACTCTTATTTCGCTACCAAAAGCCACATTAGCAATGTCGGCTACTCGTATTGGCGTGCCATTGATTTCGGTTAACGGAATGTCGGCAATGGCCTGTAAACCTGCGGCGCCAGCGGGCAACAAACCATAACCACGAACCACTAATTGCTCCTGGCCTTGGTCCATAAACCAACCACCAGCATTACGGTTATTACTTTCCAATGCTTGGCTAACTTGGCTCATCGACAAGCCATAACTGCGCAGTTTATTAGGGTCAACTTGCACTTGGTATTGCAACACCTCGCCGCCAAACGACAGCACCTCAGTCACCCCACTCACCGGCATTAATATCAACTTCACTAAATAGTCATTTAAGCTCCGCAGCTCAGATGCGCTGATATTGGTTTCGGGTTCAGCCCGTAAAATGTATTGATAAATTTGCCCTAAACCTGAGGTGTTTGGGCCAATTTCAGGGGTGCCGACACCGGCAGGAATCGACTCTTTTGCAGCTTGCAGTTGTTCAAACACTTGCTGACGTGCAAAATAAATATCAGTACCTTCGGCAAACACCACGGTCACTAGCGATAAGCCAGTACGTGATAATGAACGCACCTCGGTCACCGCCGGTAATGCATACATTGCCGATTCGACAGGATAGCTAATCAGCTTCTCGACCTCTTCTGCCGCCAAACCTTCCGCTTCAGTATTAATGGTCACCTGCACATTGGTGACATCCGGAAACGCATCTAGATTTAACTTCGGTAACATGAATACCGATGCCACCACAGTGGCCAGTAATCCAAGTAACACCAATAACCGCTTTTCAACGGCAATCTCAATTAATTTATATAACATAATGATGCCTTAGCGATTAGTGGTTATGGATATCAAAGCCAGATTTAGCTTGCTCAGATGCTAAGAAAAACGCACCAGATACAACAACGCGAGTTTGTGGTACTAAACCACGAATAAAACTCAGTCCGCGTTGACGCTCCACCACAGAAACCTCTACTGCACTAAATCCACCGTCTTGCTCTATGAACACCTGCCAATCACCATCACCACCGCGTGTTAACGCCGCATCTGGCACAATAAATCCAAGCGGCTCAGCCCCTTGATTTGCTGCAAGGTATAATTCGGCAAACTCGCCAGCATGTAAGTCATGGCCTGGGTTTGCCATACGCACTAATACTTGCTCAGTGCGGGTTTGCGAGTTAATTTCATGCGAACGCCCAATAATGACACCCTCTCGAGTACGGCTTCCCACTCGCACCAAAACATCGGTGCCCATATTGACTTGATCTGCTTGTAATGGCGTCAGTTCTGCCTCTACCCACAAATACGATTCATCAGTCAGTTGCATCAAAGGTGTGCCCGCGGTTAACACTTGTCCTACTGTGGCAATATCTTGCTGAACCCGACCATTTATGGGAGCCAATAACTGAAACTGACCAATTGAACTAGGCGATGTTGCTAGCTCAGCTATCTGTTGTTTGGACATCATTACCGACTGTAAAATGGCACGTTTAAGCTCTGCATTGACCTCGGTTTGCATCCGCTGACTGGCACTAATCGTTCCTTGGCTCATGCGCTTTATACGATCCCACTCCGTTGCTGCATTAACGTAATCGGCTTGCGCCGCAGCAATATCAGCCCCGCCGATAGTCAATAATGGTTGGCCTTTTTGCACCTGTTGCCCTGGCACCACATGGCGCTTAAGCACCTGCATATCTAATTGCGGCGCTATGGTGATAGTTTTGTCTTTATCTACAACCAGCTGAGCGGTGGCTACAGCCTGTAAATTAAACGCGGTCGCACTTAACTGTGCCACTTCCACTCCCGCGAGTTGGCGCTGCTCTGCACTTAAGGTTAACAACGACTCTTGATGAGCCGCCTCTGTTGATTCACTGCTGGCTTGCACAGGCGAACTAGACAGTGCAAATAATGATAACAATAGCGCTGCACTGAACAATAATGCCCGCGAAACGCTGGAGTTAGTGCGGTCATATTTTCGAATGCTTGGCGGAGAGATGGGCTGAGTGCTTGGCGCAACATTTAACTGAGAATGATTCACAAAATGATTCACTAAATGGCTCAACATAGCGTTGGCATTTAATGCTGCCAATAAAGGTAGTGCTGGGACTGATTTGATTTTCATGGTTAATCCTAAAAACAATCTAGACCGTCGACAATAAATATCAACGGAAATAGGCTTAGCCACCGTCATTCAAGCGAGATATCACGCCATGATGGAATGCAAAAAAGCATTCATTAGCACAATAACAGCGAATATAGAGGTGAAGCTAAACAGTAAAAACGTGCTTTAAAGGGATTAAACGATAGGAGGACGATAAGTAGGGAAAGACTCAGGAGGTAAATAGTTAAGTTTGGTATCGGCAAAAAGGTCATGAAAATGTTCACTAACTACATTATCGTTAAGCTTAGCAAGTGCCACATGGCCACCATGACACTGACAATCTAAACACACATCAACTTGCTCAATATCGGTAATATTGCCAACATGCTGGTGGTCATCATTAACAGAATGCAGCAATGAACCATTTAGTGCACAAGCACAATCGACACACTCGGCGATGCTTATCACTTCGGTAGTGAACTGAAGATGCGGGTGGTTATTTTGCTCTTCGTTGCTGTTACCCACATGTAATTGATGCGCACCTAAATTGGCACCCACAAATTGCAGTAGTACTAAAGCAATTAGTAATCTTGATATCCCAGCCATTGAAAAGCGAGAAAGTAAATTGGACAACAATATAAAAAAATCCTGAGCAACGGGAAATCTACAACAACAAAGTGTAATGATACACACTTTTTATTAAAATCTAGAATAGTTTACACAAGATTTTGACCCTGTAACCTATTCTTTGCTCAATAACCTCAGTTTATCAAACTGCTCGTTGTTCTGCTCTCTGTGTTGTATTGACTTGCAATAGGTCTGTTATTGCCGCGCCGGCACTGTGTCGATGTGCTTTAATATATCTCCCATCAAGACATTCCCACGCATTATCGCTATCAGTCGATAATGACTTGAACAATCTGAGTAAAATACCTTTTCTTGACCACAGTAAAAAAACGACGCTAAACCGTATGCCATAAGCCAAAATATTCAGGTAAATCGGGCCAAGGACAGCCGACACGCAATCAATAGAGGATCCCTTTCATCGTATATCTATACTCTCGCTTCTTATAAACGCTATCTTCAAGCAGAATAGATTTTAGCTTCGACCACCTCTCATCAGTGAGCATTAATCGGGGCATGGTAGTCTCGTTGTATTTGTTTTTGGCGAAGTAATTTATACGAGCGTACCTTCTTCGCACAAAATTCAAACAAAGATCAACAGCCCCTAATTTATAAAGATATAAAACAATAAATTAACTGATTTACAGGCACTATTTAACAGATAATTTTAGTCAAATTATTTTACAGACAACTCAGCCTGTAACTCTTCTGTAATTTTTGTGGTACGAAAGTCTTTATACAAACTCGCTTCCGATGATGGATCAAGAGCTACACCAGCAGACGCTAATAAGTTATCAAATAATGGCTTGGTATTTTCCATTTCAACTAAAGCACATAATTTCTTTTGATTATCAATACGTGCAAAAGCAATTTCTTTAGGGATTGCACCAACTAAGCTTTGTTCAGCAACCTGCTTACTCACTTGGCTAAATGTCGACTTATTTTGAACAGAAGACCCTTGCTGAGTTTGCGAGTTCATAGTTTTATCCATGACTTTTGCACGAGTCTCTATTTGTAGCGCTAGATCTGCTTTGGCAGTGGCAATCGCTTGGCCTCTTGCAGCTGACATATTACCACCCCAAGCGACGCAACTTGAAGAAGCTAAGCCATTTTTGCTCGTTGGCATGAATACCCAACTTGGAATTGAATCATTGTCAGCAAGTGGTGTTGATTGTGACTGAGGAGTACTGTTACACGCTGCTAGCATTAATACTGAGGCAGAAATTAGTAGCACTTTTTTCATCATTATTCCCTTATTCGGATAGATTCCATTGATTAATTTGATGTTGATATTTAGCTTCAAGTTTAGACACTTTGGCTAAATACTTTTGAGTTTCGGGGTAAGGTAAACGCTTCATTAATTTGCTATAGACTTGATCGGGCGATAATGCATTAATCTTGCTATAAGCCTGCTTTATAGAGCGATTATTTCCACCATTAAAGGTTTTTGCAATATTACCCGCGCCAGTATTGTAAGCGGCTATGACGCAATATTTCCTGCTTGTTGGATCGTCAATACCATCAAGATATTGTTCATTTAAAATAGACAAATAACCAGCTCCGTAACTAATATTAATATTAGGCTGATACAGCTCTATCGAAGTTGGAGCTTGATTTTTACGATAAAACTTTCTAGCAACATCCATACCTGCAGATCTTGGCACAATTTGCATTAATCCAAATGCAGGAATATGAGATTTTGCTTTTGGGTCAAAAGTTGATTCAGCATATGAAATAGCAAGTAATAACGATAACGGAATATTCATTTCTGAAGATTGCTTTTGATAGAAAATCAAATAATCCTTGGATAATTTGTACAAATAATCTTCAGGTAAACGCATAGTGTTTACTTGAATTTTTTTATATATAGGATTGGTTTTAACTAATGCCTCAACTTGATTATCAGCTATTTTTTTACGTTTTAGAGATTGTTGATTAATCTCATCAACTTGCTTGAGTTTATTATTCGCATCAAGAGATCTGGCATTGCTAGGTGTAATTTTAGCGGAAATTTCAATCTCTATGTCTTCAATACTTTGTTGCGCATCAAGCTGTGAAAGCATTTGCTGCTTTTGTATATCAATTTGTTCATTAACGACTTTTTCAGCTATTACTTCTGATGGTTGGTCTATTAGTATACTCAGCACGGTTTCTTTATCCGCTAACGCTGCCGGGCTTTCTATATTGGCTAAAAAGCTTCGCGTATTAGGATCTGCTTTTAACTTTCGAATAACAACATCGTGATCAATAACCTCATCAGTTAAATTTTCTATAACCACTTGTTGAGTCAACGCATCTATTTTAACGCGAGTCTGCTTATCTTGTGTGTAAATAACCTCTACTTCGGAAGTGCTTTGCTCAGGCACACTCCAAAATTTCAGTAATTCACCACGATAAGCGTCAAACTCGGCTAAGTATTCATCCCGAAATTTTTTAAATTCGGCATTTTTAGATTGATTAAATTGTGAAACCTCAGCTTTGCGCTGTTGCTTAAATGTCTCAAAATCACTATCTGCAGCACTCACTAGCGAGCCGACGGATAAACCAACACCGATACAACATAGGCTTATTAGTATCGGCCTAGCTTTATTTGATATCACTTGTTTGCCCATGTTTTTCATCCTTTGAAAACATCAATCCTTAAAATAAGCATTAAATTCATAGCGAGTTAATAAACTGTCTGCAATGATTTGCTCATCTATTTCATATACTGCATAAAAATTAGCGGCTTGTGCTGTAAGCTTTTTAGCTAGTGGTGCTACCTTTTTAGTTTCATCTAACATCAAAATCTGACCTAACTCATCTAAAGTAGATTTGAAGTGTTCTTGTTGTCCGTCATACTCTGTAAAGCCAGCTGCTAGTTGTAACTGCATCCCAGAAGCACCAAGATCTGTGGTGGTCATAAAATAAATTAAATTATTACTATCAAAGAAAAAATTATTACTTCGCTGCGTAATTGATTCAATGCTATCCGTGAGTAAATGTAAGTCCGTAAAGGGGATTTGCGGCGCAAAGCGATCTAATATAACGCTGTTGTTAAGTAAACTGTGTACTACAACTCCAGATACTCTTTGCTGTTCTGTAATTAAGGTTAGTAAGTACTTATCTTGTTTATAGTATCGATATTTTAAAGCGCCATTGATGGTTGAGCTTTTGATTATGGTTGGCATACCAATACTAGCTTCAATATGTGCTAGATAATTACCCACTCTGATTGTATTAAGCGTTTTTTGTTCTACTCTGTCTGTAAAATGAGTAATAAACCCTTGATAACCTTCGGTGAGTAACTCTTTTGTATCAGACCAATTACCTAATCCCATTAAAATAAATGCAATATAGATAAATAATCGAGAAATTTTGGAAAACAAACCAACTTGGCTTTCATCTTCTTCTATGGTTGAACCCGTAAGTATTTGCGCTACCGCTTTTTTCATCTTGGTCATTGAGTAATTTTTTTATGTTTTAGCGAAGATAAATCAACAAAGAAGTTATCTAAGCTGTCACTGATTGCTAACTGAATTAATTCAATACGGCTTTTCTGACTATAACTCATGGCTTTCCCTGAATAGGTTTTATGCCAAATAGGTTGGTTACTTTTACTCATTTTTACAACAAGTTTACTCTCAAGCATATCTTTGCTTGCGCGAACAATCTTATTAGCTAGTTGATATTTAACTTGGCAAGCCTTAGCTGTATTATAAGTGAACCCTTCTTGTGACAAGCGTTCAATTAACATTTCTTTGATTTGCCCCTTATTGTCTCCAGAGCTTTCAATACAAGCATTTTGAGCTATCAGTTGCTCTTGCTGTGCCTTTAGTTGATTCGCTTTACCTTTTTCAAGATCTGCTTGTTGTAATGAAATTCCAGCGTAAACAACACAGTTCTTGCCGTCGATCCAACGATCGAAAATAGTGGCATTCTGTAATATTTGCTGACTTTCTAAATTTGTATCCGCTTTATAGCGAGAATAACCAACATTACCAATAGCACCAACAGAGGTTTTTTCACTAGTTGATACAACCGTGTTTAGCATTTTAGTAAGCGAAGACCTTGCATCATTATCCGCTCTTCCTTCATCAATACTCTTTAGACCCGTACATTCTGAAGAACCTGCTGCAATATAAGATACACCATCAGCAGTTTGCGACCCCACCCAATCAGGCTCAGGACGTTCAAAGTAATACTCTCCACAACTACAGGCAATAACAGAAGAAGACCAAGTCAACATAACTGATAGGAGAGAAAGACTTAGAGTACGATTAACTCGCACTCTAAGTATGCTGTTTAAAAGGGGATGCATTACAAACGCTCGGAAGCTAATTTGCTTAACACATCAACATCGATTAAGCGTTGCTTAATACGAGTTTCACCTTCCATAACTAATTTTAATTCATCGATATCATCAGTCATAGTCATTGCTTTTGAATAGAAAGCATCAGCCATTTCAACATCTGCTAAAAACTCAGCACAAACGGCATTGTTATAGGTGATTGCAATAGATGATGCGTATTTTGATTGTGCTTTTGAAAATAGTTTACAAGCACCTTCAAACATTCCCTCATACGCAAAGTTAATTCCCTGACTAAATAACTTCTCAGCATTTTCGGGCATATTTGAATCATCATTTGTCATTAACTCAACATCAGTTGTCACGATATATGGTGCTAGGTCGAACTTCAATTCTTTAGTAATGCGAGCTAGCGCCTTACCAACTAGTTGCTCATCAGTATCCATTGATTCACTCTTATCTTTACAGAATTTAGTATCAACGATTTCACTGTAGTTTTTTGAAAATATGATTTCACCAGATTCAACAGAAACAGCTTTAGGTTTAAAAATCACAGCCGCTGTTTTTTTTGTGCAACTAACGGTATATTCGCGCCTCTTTTTACACTTATACCAGTTGTCACCCTTTTCTACACATTCACTTCTTTCTTCTGAATAATTAGATGAATTAATTTTTGTAGAGTAACTAGCTGAAATTAGTGTATCAGCACCAGTTAATTGGCCTAATTTAATGCGTGTGGCTGAATTAGTTAACATACCATCATTCAGTTTCTGCTCTTTAATTATAGAATCGATGCGTGAACGCTCGACTAAAGTAAAGTAAGGAGAGTTATCAAACTTAATACCACTGAGGTTTGTCTCTAAAATAGAACCACCAACTGGTGAAAGCCGATCATGGATAACGGCAATCCTATTCATGTGTTCTGTATTTGATTCTCGAGCTGGTTTTATTTGAGAAACGGGAGCTTTAGGAGTTGTAAGTGCATGTCTAATAGTAGAGCAGCCACATAGTAATATTACGCAAGCGGTGGTCGCCGCAAAGAGTCCTTTGTTCATAACTTTCATCCTGAAATTTGTGTATATCATTAAAAATATATTGAAATCAAATTTGATTTTTTAATATACATAAATAAAAGTTAATGTGAAGTACTTAGTTCACATTAATCATCCCAAATTTAAAATAACTATTATAAAACCCTAAAAGAGGATGTCTTTTGAGCAAAATGATTAATATTTAACCTGAGATTTGTGGGGGGGGGGTAATATTTAAATATATAGATCATCATAAAATAAACGGTAGATACTTATTAGGAATAAATGCCTATAATTAGTCATTACTCAATAATAGCTTTGTGTTGATGACAACATTTGCTGATTGTATAAATAAAATGTGTAATAAGAATATCATCAGCCATATGCGCCAATAAGAGATGATTGTTAATTGAGGTGATATGTCAGGAAACCGCATGAGTGCTCAATAATTACTCTATGTGGTGAAAGGTCACTTGATTGTATTAAACGACTCTTATTTTTGACTTAAAATCCGACGAGTAATGAATATTTATCAAACAAGTTTTGGGTGAAAATATTCATACGATTGCTTTGGGTAATATGTGAGGAATCGATGCTAGTTTGATAATAAAACTTATTAAGCATAATCCAGAGTATTTTTAATCACTTCAACTAAAAATACTCCTAAAAGTAAACTCAAGCTTATTTAAATACGCAGTGCTTAGCGTAATCAGCTGCTTCATTGGCAGTCCAATCACCACTTTCTTTTTCTTTCATTTGCTTACACCAAGCTTCACTACCCACTTCTGGAGCACATGCCGTTAAGCTAAGAGTTAACAATAATGCACTTGATACGGCAAACAACTTTGACAATGACATAAGCTATCCTTTTCTAAAATAATAAAATCTAGGGTCTGATGACCTTTCGAGATGAATTCTGCAGTAGTTTGTGATAATTAGCTACAGCTTAGAACTTATGGTGTACCAATGTTCGAAACAAATAAGCGATAACCGAGTAAAAAGGTGCCAGCAAATAATTTACAGGCCCCTTAGCACAGAGATCGTTTGGCAATCCAAGTAATGGCTTCTTGTTTACGCTCTAATGGAAACCATGCAACTTCGCCCTGCATAAAGGGTCCCATCAGCCTAACAGAATTACCCACCCAATCTGGGCCGCCTACAAACACTAACGCATCAAACGCAGGTAACTGAACTTCTCCGCTACCGGTTAATGAGCCAAACTCCCAGCCTTCTAACAACACATCAGCTTCAATATAAAGACACACTTGATTCCAGTCTTTACGATAACTCTTAATGGCGGGCTGTAAACGGGTACGGTAATCTTGTGCCGATAAACGGCCACTGACAAATAAGCTGATGACACCTTTAGTGATATCGGGGATTTGGCATAACATAACGGCAACTCCGGCCCTCTAATTAGGCCATAGAACAGACTTTATACGGTGATGTTATCGTGTAAAGCGACAATGGCGCTCATGATAACAAAACTATTCTAGTTATTTCATTAAATATGTAATAACTCTGAGGCCTGTCAGGCTTTTTAGTTCAATATCCATGCTAAGGCTAAACCACTTCTTGCCATACATGTCACAGCAGACAACCCTGAAAAGTTTCCCAGATTGCGGTAGAATGTAACTACAGCACATAAACATGCCGCGTTAAAAACAGTAAGCAGCGTTACAGGTTTATGACCGTTAATTAAGGGGAACACTACAACCGAATGATACAAATAACTCAACGCGTCATATTGCAAGATAACGAAATTGAATGGCAGTTTGTCCGTTCAAGTGGTGCGGGTGGCCAGCATATCAATAAAGTATCAACCGCAGCGCAACTCAGCTTTGATATTGCCTCATCTTCTTTACCCGAGTTCTACCAACAAAAGCTGCTTGAAAAAGCCGATCACCGTATTACCAAAAGTGGCAAAGTAATTATAAAATGCCAACAATCACGCAGCCAAGATTTTAACCGCCAAACCGCACTGGAACAATTTATTGAACTAGTAAGAAGCGTTGGTGTAGTACAAAAAGCCCGTATACCAACCAAAGCGACAAAAGGCAGCCAAAAGCGACGCATTGAAACCAAAAAACAACGCGGTGCCACTAAAGCGATGCGCCAAAATAAATCTGATTATTAATAAGTAATTAGTAAATAATTAGCCAGTTGTTAATAAATCATTAGTAAGTCGCTAGCAAATTATTAGCAACAAAGTGAATCCGCCATCACTCAATGACTAAGGTATTACCCTAGTTGAGCATTTTTTGGTTTACCTGATAACCGTCTTCGGTAAGAATGCTTGTTGAACCCTCTTTTGTGCTGCATATTAAGCCGACTTACCTTGCGATTTTTATAGGAACCATCATGAGCCAAACAGCAAAAGTTTTATTGATCAACGGTCCTAATCTCAATCTATTAGGCCGTCGCGAACCCGGACATTATGGTCACCAAACACTCACCACTATTGTGGATGAATTAACTCGCAATGCGACTCAGGCTGGCGTTACGCTTGAACATATTCAGTCCAATGCCGAGTATCAATTGATTGATGCCATTCATGCTACCGACGCTCAATTTATTATTATCAATCCAGCAGCCTTTACGCACACCAGTGTTGCTTTGCGTGATGCCATACTTGGGGTAGCGATTCCGTTTATTGAAGTACATTTATCTAACGTACATGCCCGCGAACCTTTTAGGCACCATTCGTACTTTTCAGATAAAGCCCTAGGAGTAATTTGTGGCCTAGGCGCACAAGGTTATGATTTTGCTCTGCAAGCGGCGATTAAGCACTTGAGCGATAAACACTAAATATCATTCTATAAAGGGATAGCCCTTGAGTAAGTTAAAAGCCGATGTAAGCGTTATTTATAGCGGACTCTTTAGCCAATGGAATAGCGATAGTGATGAATTACCGCGATTTTTAGCGGCAACAGTTCATGTGCCTGCGATTATCGACACCGAATTTGGCTTTATCACGCGCATAAAAAAGGCTAAAAACCAAGTACTCACTTATTGTATTTACCACCCTAACATTACCGATGACGACGGTAATGTTAGCCCACCGTTTGATGGTGAGATATTTATCAAAGAAAACGATTGGCGCTTTTATCTGGGCGATTGCATTTGGGCGCCAATATACCAATCCTTATTGAAGTATGGTCTATTTTAGGCGTCGTCACAGTACCAAGTACAATTCAAATGACTGATGGTGTAGTCATCTCCATCAAGGGCATTTGAGGCAGTAATTGGTATTGTGACACCGCCCCGAAGGGCGAATTTATTAGTGCGCTCTTCTTTGTTAGTCTTTCTTGACGTAGAACAACTATGGCTTCAAAAGACTGCCGCGAATACCACACTAATAATTTTCGCTAAAAGAACAAACTTCAATGCGGATTGGTATTTATAAAGTCGGGAACTGGCGCATGACGCTGGAGTTAAATGGCAAAATCATTGCAGACAAAACCTTTAAGGTGCATCTACCAGATTAATTGCGACGCTTAATAGTCTGTACTGCAACTTCACTAAGTTAGAATGTTTGCTATAATCCGCGCCAATAGCCACACCATTTAATGAGCCCTCATGTCCATTCAAGCTGTTTTAGCCGATGCTTTAGCCAAGCGTGCCACTTTTTTTGAGCAAGCTGCCAAAGATAATACTGATTGTTATCGGGTTTTTCACGGTACCGTTGAAGGTGAAAATGGCCTTAACATCGACCGTTACGGCGATGCATGGCTGATTCAAACATTTCACCAAACCTTATCGGCTCAGCAACTTGAAGACATATCAAGCCTACTGACTGCTCACGCGGACTATCATATCGTCTATAACGATCGCTCAGGCAGCCATTCTCGTGTGGTCAATCATGCCGAAAATGAAGCCCAAGACTTCTCGCAATCAGAGCAAGTTATCCATGAAAATGGCATCGCTTTTACCTCCAAGTTGCGCCATGAAGGTCAAGATCCGCTGCTATTTTTAGACATGCGTATTGGGCGTGAATATGTACGCGCTAACAGCCAAGGTAAGAGTGTTCTAAACTTGTTTTCATACACTTGTGGTATTGGTACTGCTGCAGCGATGGGCGGTGCTCGTAAAGTCATGAATATCGACTTTTCATCATTTGCATTAGCTGCGGGACAAAAAAATGCTGAGCTAAACAATGTCACTGATGTGTGTGAATTTGTGCAAAGTGATGCGTTTCCGGCATTGCGTCAATTAGCGGGGTTGCCTATTGGCGGTCGTCGTAATCAAAAGCTGCCTAAATACCCTAAACTGCGTGTTGCTCAGTTCGACTTAGTGTTTTTAGATCCACCACGGTTTGCTAAAAGCGCCTTTGGTATTGTCGACTTAGTCAATGATTACCAAGGCTTATTTAAACCAGCAGTATTAACCACCAAAGTCGGCGGTAAAATTGTTTGCTGTAATAATGTCGCTAAAGTTGACCGCCAAGCATGGTACGACAGCCTAGTCCGCTGTGTAGAAAAGCAGGGCCGTAAAGTCACTGCGACTCAGTGGTTAGATTGCCACCCAGACTTCCCCGCATTTGATGACAACCATCCGTTAAAAATTGTCGTGCTAACAATAGACTAACAGTAAATTAGTTATATGTTTAATTAAGCGATATGCCGCTTATAAAAATCATTCAGCCACCTTTACGGTGGCTGAATTGTATCTGCGAATTCACATCAGCTGATTACGACACCGGCGTGACTTTAGGGCTACCAGCGGTACTGGTTGCACTGTAACCACGGGCGTCTAACTGAACAAATGTCTTATCTAAAATCGTATCAACGTATTGCCAATCACTGCGGACTTCATTTTCAGTAAATGTCAGTAATAAGTAACCACGATCCTTCAAATTAGCGTATTTAAGATCGGCGACCAAACCGACTATTGCCGCTTCAGTTGCCGGCATTTCAGCATCAGACAAGCCTAAGTAATACTCAAGCCCTGGGGATGACACCGAGCTTGTGGCAAATTCTATTCCGACAATATCACCATCACTATCGGTTAAATCGCTGGCCCAGGCATTATGCGTATCACCGGCAATAACCACCAAGTTATGCTGTAACGACTTTGCTGTCGCTAAAATCACTTCGCGCTCGTAGGCGTAACCGTCCCACGCATCTAAGTTGTATGGAATGGCTGGTAGCTGAAGTAATGCAATCACCTCTGGCGTCAGCTTGGCTTGATTCGCTTGTAAGTAAGCTAACTCTTCTGCGGTTAACGTTGGATCGCTCGCTTTAACACGGCCCGCTAGCTGCGCTAATCCGCCAAGCTCAGCAAACTGCGGAATACTCATTTGCTGAGTCGCAATAGCCGCAGGCATTAACATTTTGCCCATTAACACCTGTTGACCTAATACTTGCCACTTAGCAGTAGACTGCAATAAGGTTTGTTGTAACCACAATAGTTGAGTCTGGCCTAACAGGGTGCGGTCAGTATCGGTTACATCCGCTAGAAATGTGCTGCTGTTAAATGCACCTGTGGTCGCATCAATATATTGGCTATATTCTAATTGTTTATCGCGAGCCAATACCCGAGTATCGAGCATGTGCAAATCAACCAAGTTACCGTAATTAAAGCTTCTGTAAATTTCTTCATGATTACCTTCACTCCATGGACGAATTGGCAACCATTCAAAGTACGCTTGTAGTGCGGCTTGTTTGCGTTGATCAAAATCACCTTCACCATCGTTATGGTTTTCAGCACCGTCTTTCCACGTATCATTGGCCACTTCATGGTCATCCCACACGGTAATAAATGGTACTTTGGCATGTAGCTTTTGTAAGCTCGCATCACTACGATATTGACTGTAACGGGTGCGGTAGTCGTCTAATAAAAATAATTCACCGGCTGGCAACACTTCACGCCCAAGCTCGACAGCATGTTCACTGGCATATTCACCACGAGCATACTCATATAAATAATCGCCTAAGTGCACGACAGCATCCAAATCATTTTGCTGTGCAGCCATTTCATACACATTAAAATATCCAGCAGGAAAGTTAGCGCATGACATTACCGCCAACTTAACAGACGCCACGCTACCTTCAGGTAATGTACGTGTTTGCCCCATTTCAGATACCGTTTCACCCGCTTTAAAACGATAGAAATACTGTTGGCCCGCTTCAAGTCCAACTGCGTCAACTTTAACGGTATAATCTCGGTTTTGATTCGTTATCATTTGGCCGTTAGTAACTAATTGGCTAAAGCTGCTGTCGGTGGCGACTTCCCATGACACAGTAATGTCACCTTCCACATCAGGCGTAACGCGAGTCCATAAAATCACCGCATCTGCAGCTGGGTCGCCACTGGCAATCCCTTGCAAAAACTGACCCGATACGACATCGTCATCATCACTGCTACAGCCCATTAATCCATAAGACACCACTACTGCCCCAGCACCTTTAGCTGACATAGCCAAAAAGTCACGACGAGTTACAAATCGTTTCATAGCCTATCCTTATTTTTTATCGTTCGCATATTATGTGGCGATGCTTAGCACAGCCTAAGAGGTCTAATGAGTGGCTATTGTGAGAGCTAATGATGACATAAAGGTGACAGAAGAATGACAAGCTAATCAAATTGATACTGAAGTACAACTAAGGTTTACAGCCATTGAATAATGATTTTTAGATAGTGATTTTTAGAGAACAAGACAACAATAAAAATTAAATTGCGCACAATGTAGTTGCAAATTATTTTTGGCTTAGCTATAGTGAACACAATTAGATTGCGCGCAACTTAAATTAATTTACTTTTACATGAGGTTTACTATGAAAGCACTATATACCACTTCAGCAACAGCATTAGCAGGCCGTAATGGTCAAGTTTCTACCGACGACAAAAAAGTTGATTTACAGTTAAGTTACCCAAAAGAAATGGGTGGCAGCGGTGAATTTACTAATCCAGAACAGTTATTTGCTGCAGGTTATGCCGCATGTTTTTCTAACGCGATTCTGCATGTAGCCAGCCAAAGTAAAGTCGCTATCAAGGCTGCTCCAACTACAGCAACTGTCGGTATAGGTGCCAATGAAAATGGTGGTTTTGCATTAACAGTAGCGCTAGCAGTTGAACTTGATTTAGACCAAGCAGAAGCTGAACAGTTAGTGAAAACAGCGCACCAAGTTTGCCCATATTCAAACGCAGTACGTGGCAACATCGATGTAAAAATAACCGTAAACGGTCAAGCGATTTAAGCTTTTTGTAAACCCGTTTTACTGACTTACAAACAAAAAACCAAGACAGATGTCTTGGTTTTTTTGTATTTGTGCCAACCCATCAACACTGACTTAGTCAACTCGATGACTTTAGCGGCGCTATTGTTTCACGCTCATTAAAATATCCAAGGCGCGTAAACGATGTTCACTGTCATATAAGTCATTGGTAAACATAAGCTCATCAACACCTAGCTGTTGAACAATCACTTCAAGTCGATGTTTAATCGTTGCTGGTCCGCCACACACCGACAAACTTAAAAAGTTATCAACGTAGCTTTTCTCTTGCTCGCTCCACAACCCATCCATACTATCGACAGGCGGTTTAAGCCACATTTCATTGCCACGAATTAACGCCAAAATACGTTGTTTCGAGCTAGTACTAAGGTATTCTGCTTCAGCATCTGTTGGGGCGGCGACCAAAGGTAATCCCAACATAACATAAGGCTTGCTCAATACTGCTGAAGGAATAAACTCACGTCGATAAAGCTCAACTGCATCATATAAAAAACGCGGTGCAAAGTGGCCTGCAAATACATACGGCAATCCACGTTTAGCAGCCAATTGAGCGCTAAACAAACTTGAGCCTAATAACCAAATTGGCACATTAGTGTCTTCGCCCGGAATCGCTCTCACTTGGGCGGATGCAGCTTGTTGACGCTGCGATCGCGGACCTAATAATGACTGTAGTTCGCTCACTTCTTCTGGGAAGTGTTCAGCTCGGCTATCATCACGATTCAATGCACGACTCGTCACTTGGTCGCTACCGGGTGCGCGGCCTAAGCCTAAATCGATACGGTTGGGATACAAACTGGCCAAGGTGCCAAACTGCTCTGCAACCACTAAGGGTGCGTGGTTAGGTAACATGATCCCGCCAGCACCAACACGAATACGTTGAGTCCCACCTGCTATATAGCCAATTAATATCGAGGTTGCCGAACAAATAATGCCTGGCATATTGTGATGTTCAGCCAACCAAAAACGATTAATACCAACATTTTCGGCATGTTGGGCATAACGTAGGCTACCTTGTAATGTTTCAGAGACGCTGGCGTCTTCGCGCATCGGCGCGAGTTCGAGTAATGAAAAAGGAATATCTGCCAATATTGACATCATGGCTCCTTATTTAAGGTAAGAATTGATGGCATCCACTGAAAACCAAGCTGTCGAGCTAGTAAGAAAGGTTTTCAACAGATGATGATCTAAAAGGCTTGTAGCATCTCGGGAGTAAACTCATCAGCATCAACAGAAACACCGGCGGCATCGATACATTGCTGTAGTTTATTTAACTCATTATTGACGTTTGAAATAGTTAACGTGTTGTTATCTAACTCATACACTAGTGCCAAGCTTTGATAATAAAAACTGAGTATCACTAATGCATTACGGTTATTGTCTTTGGCAGCTTGTTGAACAGATTTCAGCTTGCGGTAAATTTTGTTCTGCAGCTGCTTCAGTTGCCACACATAATAGACTTCATAAAATTTCTGTTTGGTACGCAGGTTACGTATTAATAGGCTGCATACCATTAGCGCCAAAATCACCCCAGTAAAATTAAGATGAAAATTGCCAGTAGCCTCTGCACCGGGTAATGGCTTAACGCCAAAAAAATAGATCATCAACTGACCAAATATCACAGACAAAATAGCCAATGTTGCCACTAAACCTATCTGTACTTGATTGTTAACCGAACGATACTGGCTTTTATTAATTGTAACTAACTTCATCACGCCGCTCACATCACTTATTTATCTATAGCTTAACGCGTCACAGCTATTTATAGAATGAAATATTAACGCTTATTAAGTGTGATTTAATCTAATGCTATTGGGGGTAAGTGAGTTGATAATCAGGAGCGACCAAGATCGCTCCCCATTAATTCATCATTCAAATAGGCAATGCCCGATTGTAAGCGGAATATTAGTTACGACCAGCCATCACGCCGCCATCTACATCCCATATCGAGCCCGTCACCCAAGCGGCTTGCTCTGATAACAAAAATACTATGCTGTTTGCTACATCGGCCGGACTACCTACTCGACCAATTGGATGGAATGAATTAAAACTATCAAGCACAGCGGCCATATCTTGCGGTTCAATAAAGGCTTGATAAATTGGCGTACTCACAACGGCTGGTGATACTGCATTAACGCGAATGTGATGCTCCGCCAGCTCCATTGCCATGTGTTGAGTTAATGCATGTAAACCCGCTTTAGCCATAGAATATGCGCTTGATGGTGTGGCTTTAATCGCTTGTTTAGCCCACATAGAACCAATGTTCACTATGCTACCGCCATGATGTTTAATCATGTTTCTGGCTACTGCCTGTGAAATCACAAAAATGGCTTTGTTAAGCTCCATGTAGATATCGTAATCGCTCACTTGGTGATCTAAAAACGGCTTAGGATTAAAATAACCGGCAGCATTAACTAAATGATCAATTTTATGATCGATGGTGTTGATCATATTGATCAAACGGCTGAGATCTTGCGAATCGTATAAATTGGCTTGAAAGCCACTGACATTTCCAAGTGGAGACAGTTGCGCCACTGCAGCATTGAGTTTGTCGGCTTTATTGCCAACAATAATGGTATCAACACCCTGAAGCACGAGTTGTTTGGCCGTTTCAAAACCGATACCACTTGTACCGCCAATAATCAGCGCTGTTGTTTGAGTTGAATTCGTCATTTGAACACACCTAATAAAAGAGTAAGTGTGTTAAGCTTATTGGCAAACTATCTGATTGAATAGTAAGTACAATTAAGTCCTATAGGTACTTTTAGGTACATATTAATGAATACAAAAGAAAAATTATTTCTGCGAAAGTCTGCCCCAGAGAAAAGTGCCCGTATGGTCGAAACCATTTACGGCTGTAAATGGTCATTAACTGTGTATCAGTTATTAGCCAATAACATTAACCGTCCTGGTGAAATGGTAAAATCAGTTGAAGGGCTCAGCACCAAAGTGCTCAATCAATGTTTGAAAAAAAACATCGAATTTGGCATTTTGAATAAAATTAATTACCCTGAAATTCCACCGAGAGTAGAATACCAAGTGACCGAATTTGGCCAAAAATTTATGCGCATATTAGATGATATTGAAAAGCTGCAACACGAAATTGATGCTTAGCCCGCAGGCTAAGCAATCGTTCAGCTCATAACACATTCACTCAAATTAAGTTTCTGATGGCTCATTAGACCCACTCGCCGTATTCAGCCACACAAACTCAGGTAACGCGTTTAAGTCTAGGCAATCTCCTCGTTGGGCAATCGCACTATTTTTCGGTTTATTGTCACTGTCTTGATTAAGCGCTTCAATCAATACTTGCTGTGCTTCTAGTTCACCATGTACCAATATCACTGCGGGAGAATGCTCAAAATGGCGATACCAAGACAATAACTCGGCTTGGTCGGCATGGGCTGATAACCCACCGACAGTATGGATACTGGCAGCCACTTTAATACTTTGGCCATGAATCGTCAGCTCTTCAGCGCCGTCGACTAGTATTCGCCCTGGCGTTCCCATTGCCTGAAAACCACAAATAATAATATCGGCTTCTTTACGCCATAGATTATGCACAAAATGATTACGAATTCGGCCACCATTACACATACCACTACCTGCAATAATGATTAACCCTTCATGAATATCGTTCAGCTCTATCGACTCTTCGGTGCTACACACAAATTCAGCACTAGATAACAACGGATGGTTGCCTGGTGACATGCGGGTAAAACGCTTAAAGTCATCGTCCATCAACGGATAATTATTAACATATACCTCAGTTGCTTTAATCGCCATTGGACTGTCTAAACAAATACGCCAACGCGATAAGTCCCACTCTTTGGCATATAGATGGAACAGATAAAGCAGCTCTTGAGATCGGCCAACAGAAAATGCCGGGATCAAAATATTGCCTCTACTTTCACGAGTTGTTCGTTTAAAAATTGATTTCAGTTCAACCAATGTATCTTCCCAACTGCGGTGCAATCTATCACCGTAAGTACTTTCCATTAGCACTAAATCAGCTTGTTCAATAAACGTTGGATCATCCAAAACCGGCATGCCTGCACGACCTAAATCACCACTAAAAACCAGTTTTTTCTGTTCAGGTTTATTGCCTAACCACAACTCAACCACAGCAGAACCTAAAATATGTCCTGCATCTGATAAACAAACCTCTACCGCATCGGCAACCTGTACGCGTTGACCATAATCTACCATCACAAACTGCGCCATCACTTGATCAACATCTTTCTCGGTAAATAGCGGTTCTAGCAGTTCTAAATCATGTTTTGCACGTTTTTTATTTTGCCTGTCGGTATCTCTTTCTTGCAGCATGGCTGCATCACGCAACATGACATCGCATAACTGCGCGGTGGCTTTTTGAGTATAAATAGGTCCAGTAAACCCCTGATTAATCAAATAAGGCAGACGGCCGGAATGATCAATGTGTGCATGGCTTAATACCACGGCATGGATTTGTGTTGCATCGAATGGAAAAGGATCGTGATTACGTAACGCGTCAGCTTTACTCCCTTGAATTAATCCACAATCAAGTAGCACTTGCTGCCCTTTGACGGTGAGTAAATGGCAAGATCCAGTGACCTCTTGAGTTGCGCCGTGAAACTGTAAAGTCATGTCCATAATGTCGCCCCCGATAAAATCGATAACATTGCTAAATTAAGCGTATGCCATTGGTGAAATAAAGTCGCGATCTGCATCAAATAAACGCTTAAAAAACACTCACCTCAATAAATAGTTAAAAACCATATTAAGTGTACAAGCATTCATCAAGCAACATTCACTTACACCTGTTAACCAAAAGACAACCAAAAACTAACACTAATTTTACTAAGTCATTGAACAACGTATTTTATGAGCTATATCGCCTTTTTCAAGCATATTTCACTTTGTGAGTCACTCATTGGTTTGATATTCTCCGTCGCCTCAATGGAAAGATATATTAACGGACTAAGCTGTGCTTACTCAAACAACAAGACAAGAGATTAAAATGAACAGAACATTAATTGCAGCATTGATTTCAACAATTCTTATCGCACCTGCAGCGTCGGCAATCGAAGTTTATAAAGATGATGTCAACGCGGTTAAAATTGGCGGCTTTATTGATGCGCGCGTGATCAATACTCAAGGTGAAACAGAAGTTGTTAACGGTGCTTCACGCATTAATTTTGGTTTTAGTCGTCAACTCCAAAATGACTGGAAAGCTTACGCCTTGCTTGAGTGGGGTGTAAATCCGGTCGGTAGCACAGACATTGTTTACAACAATCGCTTTGAATCAATTCAAGAAGAGTTTTTCTATAACCGTCTTGGTTATGCCGGTTTATCGCATGACAAATACGGTAGCATCACAATTGGCAAGCAGTGGGGTGCTTGGTATGACGTGGTGTACAGCACAAACTATGGCTTTGTGTGGGACGGAAACACTGCGGGTGTTTACACTTATAACAAAGATGACGGCGCGGTAAACGGTGTCGGTCGTGGCGACAAAACAGTTCAGTACCGTAACAGCTTTGGCGACGTAAGTTTTGCCGTGCAAGCTCAACTTAAAAACCGTGCTTTCTATACTTGTGATGTAGAAAATATTACTCAAGATGCCTGTGAAGAGTTATGGGCAACAAGTTCAACGTCGGCACAACAAGTTGAGTATAACTATACCTATGGTGGTGCTGTAACTTACCAAGCAACTGATAAGCTAGTGCTAACAGCCGGTGTTAACCGTGGTGAGTTTGATGTGACCTTTGGTAACGGTGGAACATCCACTGCTGTTGATCTTATTTACGGCATGGGTATCACTTGGGGCAACTTTGAGCAAAATGGTTTTTATGCTGCTGCCAACGTAAACAAAAACGAAAATCATGACACCGACAATATCGGTCGTTTAATTAACGACGCTGTGGGTGTTGAATCATTGTTCTCATATAAGTTCGATAATAATATTCGTACTTTTATTTCGTACAATATTCTTGATGCTGGCTCTAACTACGTGATCCAACCTAACTACAATACCGATCCAGATGACGTATTCAAACGTCAGTTTTTCGTAGTAGGTTTACATTATGTATTTGACCCAGATACTGTTTTATATGTTGAAGCTCGCCGTGATTACAGCGATTTCACTAGTGCAGACAAAGCACAGCAAGCCAGAATGGAAGTGTCTGAAGATGACGGCGTTGCCATTGGTATTCGTTTCACTCTTTAATGTGAGTACTGTGGTTTAACAAACCGATCAAAAAAGGTTCGACAGTGATGTCGAACCTTTTTTATTGCGTTGTTTTAAGCTAGTTCTAATAGCTAATGTTTAATAACGAGTGTTTACATAGTGCAGTGCACTTAAGCGACAGGTTTCTCGTCAACAATCGTCACTTTCTCAACAATAATCGGCTCACGCGGTACATCTTCATGGCCTGCCATCGTCGTTGTTTTAACTCGCTCCATTTGCTGAATAACATCCATACCGGCAGTCACTTTTGCAAACACTGCATAACCCCAACCCGCATTAGTCATTGCAGCGTGGTCTAGAAAATCATTGTCGGCGACATTAATAAAAAATTGCCCAGTAGCTGAATGCGGCGCATCTGTACGTGCCATCGCCAAAGTACCTAACACGTTGTTCAAACCTTTATTGGCTTCATTGGCAATCGGGTCACGGGTTGGCTTTTCTTTCATTTTGGCGGTTAAGCCACCACCCTGCACCATAAAACCTTTAATAACGCGATGAAAAATAGTGCCTTCATAAAAACCATCTTGGCAGTATTTTAAAAAGTTTTTTGAAGAAACCGGCGCACGTTCCATTTCAAGCTCTACGGTAAAATCGCCAAGGTTGGTGCTAAAGATAATCATATACGGCCATGTTCCAAAAATGAGAATAGCCGCCATTATATTCTATAGAACCGAAGGCGGCTATTGCACTTATCGTTGAATGAAATCCTATCCTTTAATACTGTTCGTTTATTTTGCTGGTTGATTAAATAAATCTATCGCGGTGCGTGTCATCGCCCTAACCCCAGTGCGAATGGTTAACGGGTAATCTGGCGCGAACTGGCTAGAATGCAAAGACGGTAAGGTATTGCCAGACTCAACACTCGCTTGATACTGGCTAGGTTCTACCCCGCCCAGCCAGAATAAAGTAATCGGGCGTTTCTGTGGTGTGAGCCCATATAAACCAAAATCTTCGCCAGCCATTACTGGCGGTGCCACCAGCACATTGTCACTGCCTAACTCGGCTTCAATACTGGCTTTAACCTTAGCGGCTAACGTAGGATCGTTATAGGTTGACGGAATGGTTTCATCATCATGTACATACACCACAGGCATAAGGTCATCTGGCAAGCCAGCACTAATCGCGATACCGGTAGTAATACGTTTAATCGCCGCTATTTGCTGCTCACGAACCTTAGGGTTATACGAGCGTAAGGTGAGCTGAAGCTTCACTTCATCTGAAATAATATTGTGCTTTGAGCCGCCATGAATAGACCCAACAGTAACCACATTAGGCTCTAACGGCGAGACTTCACGGCTAACAATGGTTTGCAGTGCAAGTACTGTGCGCGCTGCAAGTACCACAGGATCGATAGTGACGTGCGGATAGGCGCCATGGCCACCTTTGCCCTTAATGGTAATATCAACCGAATCAACATTCGCCAGGGCATAACCACTTACCGTGCCTACTTTTCCTGCAGGAATTGACGCACTAACATGCAAACCAATAATGCTGTCTGGTGTTGGAAACTGGCTAAACAAACCCTGTTTAAGCATGGCTTTGGCACCGCCACCGACTTCTTCTGCTGGTTGAGCCACCATCATCAAAGTACCTTGCCAGTCGGCTTTGTGAAGCATCAGTTGCTGTGCAGTACCAATTAAACTGGTCATGTGAATATCGTGGCCGCAACCATGCATAATACCAACGGTACTGTTGTCCGCATTAAGGGTTGTCACGGTCGATGCGTACTCTTTTCCCGTTTGCTCAATAATGGGCAAGCCATCAATATCTGCACGGATCATCACCACAGGTCCATTACCGTTTTTGACAATACCAACCACACCATAACCACCAAAATTAGACGTAACCTCAAAGCCTAATTGCTTGAGTTCTTGCGCCATACGTTGGCTAGTAGCTTTTTCTTGATATGACAATTCAGGGTGTTGATGAAGATGTAAATAAAGCTGCTCAAGCTTTGGTAATACTTTACTTACAGAGAGATCAAGATCGCTCGCGCTAGCAGTAACAGACAACGACGAAGCTGAAAACACTAACGCCAATAAGGGGTACGCAACACGTAAGCAGGTCATATTATTATTCTTAATTGTCGGGATTTGAATATGTTAACCTACCATAAGCTTAAGCCACTTTGTAATGGGTTTTAGGTAACCGCAAGTTAAGGGATAAGGTTAATCGTGGCATAGTGATTAAGTCAGTGTGGTCAGAGAAATAATAATAAGGGAAACCAATGACAGTCATTACTGAAACACCAAGGTTAATTATAAGAGAATTTACCCTTGAAGATGCACCTGCAGTATTGCATTTTAATGCTCCAGAACAAGTCAGCCTCTATACCGGTGACGCAGGAATGTGCACAACACTAACCGACGCAGAAAACATCATTACCAATATTTGGTTAGCTGAATATCAGCAATACGGTTTTGGCCGTTGGGCTGTGGTACTTAAAGAGACCAATACTGTTATTGGGTTTTGCGGTTTTAAAAATGAAACTCGTATTAATGCCGTCGATATTGGCTATCGCTTACACCCGGATTACTGGGGCATTGGTTTAGCGACAGAAGCCAACCTAGCTTGTATCGAATATGCCAAACAACACATGGATTTAGGCATCGTCTATGCCGATGTTGTCGATGCCAATAGCGGCTCAATCAATGTGGCCACTAAACTAGGCATGACATATCACTCTCAATACCAAGATGGCGAATTCACCATTAATCGTTATGAGATTTTATTAAAGACTCATAAAGTTTAACTTGAAATAAAAACCAATGCCGAACTAAGGCTCCTTAAACGTTAACAATTTAAAGAAGCCTCTAGTGGATAAAGGCTCTATAACTCACATATTGACTGATTTTTCTCAGGCTTATCAATTTTTCTAGTTGAAAGTAATTCCCCTGTCTCTGAATCAATAACAAAAATCTCTAGCTGTCGATTCTTGTTGGTTGTTACCAATACGTTTAAGTCACCATTACATATTTGGGGGGGGAAACCGATGTCAGTCCAAGATAATTTAATATCCCAAGCACCGTCCAACCTATAACAGCTGCCGATATTCGTAGCACTTAACTTAGCCCAACCTCTTGGATTGCATGCAATTAAATCAGGTTCATCCATAATCAATATAGACTTAGGCTTAACGACAAAGTCTGTAGCAGAAAGCCCAGAAGCATTAATTTCCATTACCTTTCCAGCAGAACTCATCACATAGAATTCATTCTTATGCTTAAAGAACTGAGAAGCATAGCCTTCATCCAAAGGCCAATATGCAGCAGGATCGCCGTTACTTGGAATAAAACTTACAAAAGCAAGATTATTGCCATTTTTTTCAACCTTATAACCACCAAGTAGCCAACCATTATTCGAACTGAAAACGATATCGATGCTGTCAAGTTCTGTCGAAATACGTTCGCCATTTGGCAACAAAAATATAGAAGCGGCTGCGAAACAACCACTAATGCTATAAAAGGCACACCAGAATAATATGCCTACAAGCCGACTTAATTTAATTCGCTTTATAACGTTCATGATATTGATGCACCGTAAATGAAGTTCCTCGTTTAAACGCACCAATTGCAAATAAACGATTTCTATCGTTAGGTTTTAAATGAATACAACCATGTGAAAGCGTCAGACGCACAGGAGACACTAATGTAGTCTCCGCCTCGTTATCCGATGTAGTATGAAAAATTTGACCAGAAAGACTCTCTATACTATCAAGCAATTTATTGCCATTAAGGTCTTTAAACCAACGAATAGCAATTAGCCCAAAATCATTAAATACCCACGATTCGGGCACTATAGCTTTACCATATAACTCTTTATGCATTTCCATAATGGCACTTCGGACAGGTGAGTTATACAGTTGATTTAGACTTCCCCACTTGCCGCTTGGTAAAGAATGCCAAGTATCCTGTTTTAAAGGCATATCTCGAAGCTTTGTTCCCCAAGCTAATTTAAACATTTATAGTGGCATATGAATTTTCCCAAATCGTTACACTGCATGCTTTAGCTTTGTTAGTTTCTGATTATATTTAGTAATATAGATTCAGATCGCCAGTTAGGAGATCTGTCTATCTTCACTTCTCAATTATCAATTTTCAATTATCAATTATCAATATTAACGTCTCGGGTGATGCATGATGAAGTCAACAAATAAGCACGCTAAAGGCTTACTTATGTATCTGCTAAAGCCATGTAAAGTTAAAAATCACATATAAAACGCAAAAAATATCTGCATGCCATCAAGAATAAAAACAACATAGCTGTTTGTTTACGCTCAACCTCTTACGTGAACCTCATCACAAAATGAATGTTTTTCACCCAATATCGGTTTAACTAATGTTTGCATAAACTAGATTATTTAAGTAGTTTATGAATAACAACTGCATAAATTTAAGTCTTCGGACAACATTTATGCTCAACACCGTTATATGACATATTTATGATGGTATGTAAGAAATGTAAGAGATTCATGGATGAAGAGCCTCCACTGCGCTTAGCATAGCCAGAACCGTTACGCAGCAAAGACACGGATGCTTTCGAAATTACACTGCCCGTATTTCCCCTTCATTCCATAGCCTCTACAGCTCCAATGACATGCCTTGCATCGTATAAGTAAAATTCGTTTATTTTTATAGGCTTAGTTTTTAAAACTTCTATTATCAGCCATAACAATCGAATTTACAGAACGATAGACTATTAAGCGTATTTATAATCGTTAAATCTATCGAACTAAGGTTTATTTATTGAGTCGCAATACTATATAGAAGAGGTAATCCCGCTGTTGAAAAACAACACGATTTCGATACCACCAGAAATGCTAATGTCTTGGCAAACTACAGTAGACCTCATCGCTAAGGTCGCTAAAGTGCCGGCATCATTAATCATGAAACTGCATGCAGATGAAATGGAAGTATTTGTTGCCAACAATAACACCGACAGCCCATATTCTCCTGGGATGAAGGACAAGCTGGGTCATGGCTTATATTGTGAATCAGTCATTGAGCAACAAACTGAATTACATGTTGAAAATGCATTAACCGATACTCGTTGGCGCCAAAATCCAGATCTTGCTGTTGGTATGATTTCGTATTACGGCTTACCGCTCAATTGGCCTAACGGCGAGGCCTTTGGCACCATTTGTGTACTCGACAAAAAAGCAAAAGGTTACTCAGCCGATCTTGTTATGCTGTTGGAGTGCTTTCGTAAAAATGTTGAAAGTAATCTAGAAATACTCGATCAAAAGGAAAAGCTGGCACAAGCTAATTTACAATTAGAAACCCGTATTGCACAGCGCACTTTTGAATTAGAAAAGCTTAACAATGATTTAATGCAAGAAATCGACTCACGAATAGCGGCAGAAAAACTACTCGATATTCAGCAACGTTTCGACACTGTCACCGGATTACCCAAATTCAACCAGCTCGAAACGATGTTTAACCAACTAACGACCAAAAATGAATTTACCAGTATTTCAGTAGTCCATTTCAGCATCACAAACTTAAAAGTCATTCAAGACGGTTTAGGTTATGACATGAGTGAAAAAGTGCGTAATTTAGTGGCTCAGAAGCTACAGCGCTTTATTACTAATAACGCCTACCTTGCTACTGTCAGTGAAACCACATTCTGCATCGTCATTTCCACCAAGAAACAGCTATATGCCGATAAGATGGCGGCTTTTTGCAGTCGTTTGTGTCAACATTTTGCTCAAGTTATCCATGTTGATGACTTCCCAGCATCCATTACCACCGCAATAGGCGTATCATTTTATCCTAACGATGGTAGTTGTTTTATGGAGCTCTCCAGAAAATCCAGCGCAGCACTTTCACACTGTGAAATAAGTAATAACAATGGCTATAAGTTCTTTAACCCCAAAATGGAATCCGAACTCTCTAATCGTATACAAATGGAGTCATTATTAAGAGGTGCGCTTAACCGCGATGAGCTGTCGTTAAATTACCAACCTTTTGTCGACACCCAAAGCCAAAATGTTATTGGTGCCGAAGTACTTATCAGGTGGTATAACCCAACTTTAGGTCAAGTGTCACCGGTCGACTTTATTGAAAATGCTGAACAATCTGGACAGATCATTGAAATCGGTTATTTTGTGTTGAGAAATGCGTTGAAACAATTAGCTTACTGGCGTGAATTATATAACCGAGACTTTTACCTAGCGATTAATATTTCTCCTGTACAGCTCAAAGATAGTTACTTGATAGATAAGATTGTGCAACTGCTGGAGTTATATAAAATACCTGGCAACTTACTTGAAATAGAACTAACAGAGAATGCGTTTATACACGATGCTACACATGCCCAAGAAATATTAAATAAGTTACACCATCATGGGATCCGGTTGTCTTTAGATGATTTTGGTACCGGCTATTCATCACTCAGTTATTTGCAAAACTACCCGTTTAATTCGGTTAAAATTGATCGCAGTTTTATACGTAATCTTGAAACTTCAGAACAAAGCCGACAGTTAGTTAACACCATTATCGCCATGGCAAATAATTTACAATTATCGTTGGTAGCAGAAGGGGTTGAAAATCAATTCCAAGCCGATTTTGTGGCTAAGCAAGGTGCCAACATATGGCAGGGTTATCATTTGGGGAAACCTGTAGATGCCAATGATTTTGCCCAGCAATACTTAATTCCCTCAATGACACCTCTATTTTAATCTACTGCATGTGTCGCAATAGTTCCGCACTCAACGAGTACCGTATAAGCCGACCGATACAAAGTCGGCTTGTATTTACTACGGTAAGCCGTATCACATTTTTAACTGCACATTCGAAGTCATTTTAGTCGAGCACGCCAATACAAAACCTGCAGCGATTTCTTCAGCGGTTAATGCCATTTTGCTAGACGATACAGTAGTGCCTGAAACAACCTGACATTTACATGCACCACATACACCCGTTCGGCAAGCCGCAATCATCGGTAATTTTGCAGACTCTATGCCATCAAGCAGGCTTTGATCGCCAGTTAACTGCACCTGCTTACCACCAATACTCAGCATAAACCGTTCTGTTGATGGATTACTGTCTAGCGCCGCTTTTAAACCCAGAGCGCTACTTGCGCCAAAGCTTTCTTGATTAAACTGACTCATATCAAATTCGGCAGCTTCAAGCATTAATTTTACCGCAGCCATGTAGGGCTCAGGTCCGCACACAAATACCGTACGTTGTTGATAATCTGGTACTAACTTGACTAAGGTTTCTAAACTTAAGCGGCCACCTTCGCAACCTGTAGAAGTATGTTTATCGGTTAAATCTTGCTTATTACTGTCTGACTCAAGTACATAATTAAGATTAAAACTCGGGCTTCGTGATGCCATTGACGCCATCGAATCGGCAAACATAATGTCATGAACCGTTTTGGCACTGTGTACAAAGGCAATATCACTGTCGGTAGTGGTATCGCAAAGCCAGCGCGACATAGAATGCATAGGTGTGACACCACAACCAGCACTTAACAATAAGTACTTATCGGCTTCAATGTCGATCAAGTTAAATATTCCATCAGGGCCAGTAACCGTCACTTCATCGCCAACATTGAGCGACTCAGTTAAGTAATTAGACACCAAACCACCAGCGATTTTTTTAACCGTAACCACTAACGAAAATGGTCGTGAAGGTGACGATGAAATAGTGTAACTGCGGTAAACCTTGTCGCCATTAATGTCGAGTTTAAAGGTAATAAACTGTCCCGGTTTAAAATTAAACTTAACCGGTTCAATCCCTTGAAATCGAAAACTCACCACATCATGGGTTTCATTCCATTTTTCAACACAGCGCAGTTGCACCTCACCTCGTTGCCAGTTCTCAGCAGCCAAAAGTGCTTTCGAGCCTGTCAACGCAGGTGGTTGCACCGTAGGCGGAGTCTCGATAACGGGGGCCTCGATAACAGGAGTCACCTTTTTTGCCGCTTGGGCAGAAAGCGCTTGTGAAAATGAAAAACCAATTGAGGGAGTACTACTCATTTTGACACCTTTAACGCAGTAAAAAACACAGAGCGCGATATGAAAATCTCATATCGGCTTTAATCGTTATCGTGCAAATACGGGTAACATAAATGCACGATTTTTAGGGCTAATTACGCCACGTTCATCATGGCTTTTAAGTCTGACTCAACATCGGTAGTGCCACGTAAACCAAACTGTTGCTCTAAAATATTCATTAGATTTTCAGATAAAAACGCTGGCGCAGTAGGTCCTGTACGGATGTTTTTCACGCCAAGCGATAACAAGGTTAATAGCACCACAATCGCTTTTTGCTCAAACCACGACAACACTAGGCTCAGCGGTAAATCGTTAAGGTCACACTCAAAAATATCTTTTAACGCTAACGCTAACTGAATAGCAGAATAGGCATCGTTACATTGGCCCACATCAAGTAAACGTGGCACACCATTGATGTCACCAAAGTCTAATTTATTGAACTTGTACTTACCGCAGCCTAGGGTCAAAATAATTGAATCGTCAGGCACTGATTTAGCTAAATCGGTAAAGTAATTACGTTCTAACTTGTCGCCATCACAACCACCAATTAAGAAGAAGTGCTTAATAGAACCATTTTTAACGTTTTCAACTACGGTTGGTGCTGCTGCCATTAAGGCGTTACGGGCAAAACCGATGGTGATAATGTGTGGAATTTCATCATAAGCAAAACCTTCAAGTTCAAGGGCTTTGTTAATCACTTCGCTGAAATCATCACCTTCAACGTGAGTTACACCAGGCCAACCTACGATACTGCGGGTATAAATTCGGTCAGAGTACTCACCAACTGTAGGGTCGATAATACAGTTTGAGGTCATCACTACTGCACCTGGGAAAGTGGCAAATTCTTTTTGCTGATTCTGCCAAGCGCCGCCGTAGTTACCGACTAAATGCGAATATTTTTTAAATGCTGGGTAAGCAAGTGCTGGTAACATTTCGCCGTGAGTAAAGACATTAATGCCCTTGCCTGCTGTTTGCTCAAGAATAAGCTCTAGATCTTTCATGTCGTGACCAGACACTAAAATCGCTTTACCTTTAACAGATTTGGTATTCACTTGTGTTGGCTCAGGATGGCCAAAAGAGGTGGTTTCGCCTAAATCTAACATCGCCATAATGCGGTAGTTTAATTGGCCAATTTCCATTGCTGTAGCAAATAACTTGTCAGCATCAACAGAGTCTTCGCCTAAGAATGCCATGATTTTATGGAACTCAGCAGCCACATCGACATCAGTTTGATCTAATACGCGAGCATGCTCCATATAAGCCGCTGCGCCTTTTAAGCCATATAGGCATAATAAACGTAAGCCTAAAATGTCTTCATTTACGTCTCCGCCGTTAAGCAGTGCAATTGGCGCCTGGGCTAAAATCTCAGGTTTTGAGGTAGCAAGTAATAACTCACCTTGGCCGCTCACCATTTCTGGCTCGACACCTTGGCCTTTACAAGCAGCAATGTAAGCCGCTTTTAATTGGTCGCGATACGTCTGTGCCTGGTAGGCATAATCAATTAAGCGTTCATCATCGAAGTTTACGTTAGTTAACGTGGCAAAAAAGGCTTTCGGCACAAAAGTGTCAATGTCGTTGTCTACAATGCCAAACTCACGCGCTTTCACTGCATAAGCCGACACGCCTTGCAGCATATAGATTAATAAATCTTGAATATCAGACGTCGACGCTAACTTGCCGCACATACCTTGCGAGTAACTACAGCCATTGCCTTCTGGTGTTCTAATGGTTTGCTCACATTGCACACAAAACATAACTCTACTCCTCAAATATTATTCATGTATAAATTTTACATGTTAGAAGCGAGTTTACTCTTTACACTGTAAATCAAAACCCGTTTTTGGTAGCAATGTTAGATTTTATGAGCCATATCACCTTCAGCAATCGCTAATATTGATTGGTATTTGTTGAATGAAAACGGAGGGTATGGCGCGCTAAAATCAATATCTATAGCGACATAATGAACATGAATATAGGGAAAATAACGTAGCTAGAGTCAGTAAGACATCATTAACTGTATGTCTTACTGATTTAGTTGATTGACCAAATTAAATAGTTAAAAAAGTCTTTTGCCGGAACAAATAAAGCATTAATAAAACGATAGAAAGATCTATTAACCTCAGCACTAGCCTCCGTGGCCACCATGCCCTTCATGATGCCCACCATTGCCGTTGCCGCACTCATGTATCGTTTGTTGTCCACCAAGAGGGCCTGATTCAATCGTTATAGTGTCTGCATCTTTATACATTATAAATGGGCCTGCGCTAATGTCATCAAGGATTGGATCATCTAAATGACCTAAACAACTATAACCCACACGGTAGTTCCCTTCGGGTAAATATCCCATTGCAAAATACCAATCCCCATCAGTAGTTTGTAACAATCGGCTCACCGATAACGGAGCCGTTAGCCCTGTTGGAGGTGTTGTTCCCATATCGGCCATTTGATCAATAGAAGTGACACTGTCTGGGTATAAATAAGCTAAATGATAAAATTCCCCGCCAACTGGAGTGAGATCTGCGTAGTCCATTTCACAACTGGCAACCCATTGCGGATCGACTTCGCCAATTAAATGGCCCATTTGACTGTTATCAACTGACCACATTGCACGATGACGCAATTGGTATTGCTCTTGCTCCATCAACAAACCCCGAAATAAATTAATTTCCAACGTCATCACACGTTCTCGGTTAGCAATAATCTGCACATCATCTATTGGCAAATAACCATTTTCAACTTGTAAACTATGACGGCCTTGACCATCTTCAACGTAACAACCCTGATTGCCATCGCCCTGATCAATTGTCACGTGGACATTATGATATTGGCCAACAGGTAGATCGATATTATCAATGGCAAGATGCCTATTCATGCCCTGATAATCGAGTAAATTGAACTCCCTATGTTGTAAGCTATAACGGTGTATTTCTCCCTTAGCGTCCGTCATAACAAGTTCATTCATCACTAATCCTAATCGAGACACTCCAACCATAGGAGCATCAGACACTCCTAAAGAGAATTGCCCTACATCGGTTGTGCTATCGCTATCGCTGCCACAAGCGCTCAGCAATAAAACTGAAGATAACATTAATACTGAATAATAAGTTTTCATCACATGTCCTCAATGTATTTGAAACACGACTAGTGTTACCTACAAAGGGGTAGTTAAATTTGATCAACATCAACAAACAGCGTTTAAATTAGTATGATTTATAACCTAAAATTAACATTGTAAAATGAATTCACACATAACTTATCAATAGCGACATAAGCATAAAATATTGCGCTACAACATGCGGCTGTGAAATATGAATATCGAACCACACTTTATTTCCATTTCTACTATAAAAGTACGTAGAATGAGCAAAAGAGTTAAAGACTTTCAATCAGGATGAATAGATGAAAACCAAACTTAATGCGATCGCATCAGCCCTATTTTTATTACTCGCTCCAGCAGCAATGGCCGCCAATGTTGCTGTTATCACCTTAGAAAATGGTGCCAATGTTCGTCTAAAAGACGACTTCACTTGGGAATACATCATCACCGAAACAGTAACCCAACCAGTGCAAGCTGCTAAAGCAGACATCACAGAGCAAGCAAACGGAGTAACACCGCCTGCAATTGCACCTGCAGCGTCGGTAGCTGCAGTAACAACACCTGTTGCAGCACAATCGGTTGCCATGCCTACTGCGCCTGCAGTTAATTCTCAAGTAGCAACCACACGCTTAACTGCAGCGGCGTTAGCACAACCAGAATTATTAGGCAGTACGGCTAAAGACGGCATTAAAATCACCCTTGCAGACACAAAATGGAAAGGCGATAAGCTCGGCTTAGTGTTCGATTTTGACAGCACCAGTAACGAACATGTCACAGTTGTTGAAGTTGAAGTGAGTTTTTACAATGACAACGGTGCATTGCTCAAAACAGAAAAGCTTGAAGCCTGGGAAGCTATATTCCGTATGCCAGAAACTTACCTGCGTAAAGGTCAGCATCGCCAAAGTGATACAATTTGGGTAGAAGGTGTTAAAAAGCAGCAATGGCAAAAGCAGTTAATCAGCTTAAAAATTATTGAAATTGAATCACGTTAGTAAAATCGATATTAGCGCCTGTACATACAGGTGCTAAAGACAAAAAGCCCAAATGAAATATCGTTTCATTTGGGCTTAATTTAGTGTGTAGGTTGGTAACCTTAGTTCAATAATTCATGTTCTTTAGGCAGTTGCTTACTAATCCACAATATCAATTTATGTTTACGATTCGGACCATCATCTTTATCTTCGGCTAATGGTTGGATTAAATTGTCTTGCACTAATAATCGATAAATACATTCCACTTTATCTTTTGGCGAAATGCCTTTGCCAAAATCTTCAAAACCACGCTTTTGCGCGTATCCCATGCCAATCTCCATCGCGAGCTTGAGCAGTTTTGTATCGTGTTTACCCGCTTTCATCTATCACCCTCGTAGTGCTATCTATTGCTATTAAGCTACGCGAATATCCACAAATTACCACTACAATTACAGCCGGAATGCCGCAAAATCTAACAAATATCACTATTAGTAACTTTAGTTACAATAATTAATCTTAGTTAATACCATTAACCTTTGCTGCAAGGCGCAGGCTTGGTATTGTACTGGGGTTATTACTTTATGTTTTTATTGTCACTATTCAGCCGCACAACACATTTTGAATAGGCATAAAAACACCTAAAAGGGCCAAGACCCAAGGATATTTCAATGCGTAAAACACTTATCACGACTGCAGTTAGTGCTGCACTGATGCTCAGCGCGTGTTCAGAGCAATCAGCAGACACCGCCATGGCAGCCAAAACCACAACAGATGCATCAACAACAATGACCAAAGCGCCTGCTACTGCCGACAACGTACTATTAACACCAAGCCCTTTACAATACATGGCACCACAGTTCGACAAGTTTAATGCGGGCGACTACTTACCTGCATTTGAACAAGGCATGCAAGAGCACAAAGCAGAAATCGCTGCCATTACTAACAACACTGAAGCTGCCACGTTTGACAATACCATCGTCGCACTTGAAAAAACCGGCGCGATTTTAGACCGCACTCAACGGGTATTTTTCAACCTTTCAGGGCTTATTTCAGACGACAACTTCATCAGTGTTGAAGAGCAAATTGTGCCTAAACTCACAGCACACCAAGACAACATCTATCTTGATGAAAAACTGTTTGCGCGCATCCAAGCGATTTATAAAAACAAAGCCACATTAACAGGCGAAGACTTACGTTTAGTTGAAGTGTATTACGACCGCTTTGTCCGTGCCGGTGCTGAATTATCAGTCGCTGACAAAACAACAATGCGTGAGTTAAACGGTGAGCTAGCCAAATTTGAAACCAGCTTCTCACAAAACGTATTAAAGTCATTTAATGACGATGTGATCATAATTGAAGATAAAGCCCTGCTTGATGGCTTATCAGACAACGACATTGCATCATTAGCTGCTGCCGCTAAAGCTGCTGGTAAAACGGGTTACATGATCACTTTAGTGAACACCACCACTCAACCATTGCTTTCTAGCCTTAAAAACCGCGATGTACGTAAACAGCTATGGGAAACCTCAGCATATCGCGCCATGGACACCAACGCGCCGTTAAACATCAAAATTGCTCAACTGCGTGCACAAAAAGCCAAACTATTAGGCTACCCAACATGGGCGGCATACTCGCTAGGCGACCAAATGGCCAAAAACCCAGAAGCGGTTTATGGCATTCTTGATGACTTAGCGCCAAAAGCACTGGTTAAAGCCAAAATTGAAGCGGCAGACATTCAAGCCGAAATCGTTAAAGACGGTAAAGACTTTACTTTAGAACCATGGGACTGGGCTTACTACGCAGAAAAAGTACGTAAAGCCAAATATGACCTAGACGACAACCAAGTTAAGCCATACTTTGAAATGAACACAGTGCTTAACGACGGATTGTTTTTCGCAATGGAAAAGCTGTACGGCATTACAGTTAAACCACGTAACGACCTTCCTGTGTGGCACAAAGACGTCACAGGCTATGAAATCTTTAACAAAGACGGCAGCTCAATTGGTTTATTCTATCTCGATATGTACGCACGCCCTGGTAAGCGTGGTGGCGCATGGATGGATGAGTTCGTTAGCCAGTCATTCTTAAAAAATACAAAACCAGTGGTATACAACGCACTTAACGTGCCAAAACCTGCTGAAGGTCAACCAACACTGCTAACCTTTGACGAAGTGAGCACGTTATTCCACGAGTTTGGCCATGCCATTCACGGTTTATATTCACAAGTTAACTACCCAAGCCTAGCCGGTACTTTAACAGCACGTGACTTTGTTGAGTTTCCATCACAAGCTAACGAAGACTGGAGCATCGACCCTGCCGTGCTAGCCAACTACGCGAAACACTACCAAACTGGTGAGCCGATCCCTGCAGAGTTATTAGGCAAAGTGTTAAAAGCCCACACCTTTAACCAAGGTTTTGGTACAGTTGAATACTTAGCTGCTGCGCTACTTGATATGGAATGGCATTCAATTCCAGCAGGCACCGAAATTACCGATGTAGCCGCTTTTGAGAAACAAGCACTAGCCAAACACGGCCTAGACTACGGCCCAATTGCGCCACGCTACAAAACCACCTACTTTAGCCACAGCTTCGGCGGCGGTTATTCAGCTGGTTATTACGCATACCTATGGACCGAAGTGTTTGCAGCAGACTCGTTTGCTTACATGATGGCTCACGGTGGATTAACGTTAGAGAACGGCCAAAAATACCGTGACGCAGTATTGTCAAAAGGTAACAGCCGAGATCTAATGCAAAGCTATATCGACTTTGCTGGTAAAAAGCCATCAACCGACGCCCTATTAAAGCGTCGTGGTTTAGTTCACTAATCGTTACTGATGTTACTGTCTCTCTCGTTAGCAACAAGCTATCGAGAGAGGCAAACTCACTATCGTCAACAGAGCTAATAATAAATTAATCGCGTTAAAAGTGTAAATATTGTCCAAACGCGACCCTTTTAAGGTCATTTTGCACATTTGTTGTGCCATTGAGCACATCAAGGCTTTACATTTTTTAGAATACCCTTATTATTCACCGCGTTCGGAGGGATGGCAGAGTGGTCGAATGCACCGGTCTTGAAAACCGGCAACGGTTTATCCCGTTCTAGGGTTCAAATCCCTATCCCTCCGCCACATTTAACAAAAAAGCCTCATCAGAAATGATGAGGCTTTTTTGTTTTGGCGAAAGATAGGACTTTGAACCCACGGGTTCCTCTTTATAAAAGATCACTATCCCTCCGCCACATTCAAATAAAAAGGCCTGCTATTTATAGCGGGCCTTTTTATTGGGCGAAAGATAGGACTTTGAACCCAAGGGTTCCTCTTTATTACAAGCAAGCTATCCCTCCTCAAGATTTAAGACGAAAGGCTCATCAGAAATGATGAGCCTTTTTTCGTTTAGGTGAAAGATAGGACTTTGAACCCACGGGTTCCTATTTATAAGATCGATACTTACATATGAGTTGTAAAGTGTATTCAGCATGTGGTTACTCATTCAATGACGAATTAGTGTGGTCATTTATGTCTACAGGCGGCATGTCTCTGCACGCGGAAATGTATACGCTGAGGTATACATGCTGACTGTATTTATTGAGAAATAGTTACTCGAAGTATTGAGGTGCTTTTCTATAGAAACCATTATTTACTGGTTAGATTGTGCTTAACCGAATGATTTTAGATACAGGTATAAATAAATTTAGCTTAATTAAAATCAACTAATTCATGAAGTAAGCCAAAAGTTCATTAGGTAAGCCTAAAGTCGTAATGTAGATTTATTTCGAAAAATATAATGGATTGATAATATGGCAAATAAATTTCACCGCTTGTTTTTTGAACGACATTAACGCGCAACCTCGGTTTGTTTTGGGAGGTTGAGAGTGCTTTATCACTTTACATCAAAGACATAGAGAATGTAGGATGATTTAAATCAATAACTTAAACGGTCGGCTTTATCGGTCGAGCCGTTCAATAAGCGTTATAACTCATTTTAGTTTAGAGGTAATTAAATGTCTTATGCATTAATTGATAATGCTTCGTTAACTGCAGTCGAAAGAACATTAGGCGATATCATCATAACAAACCCTGACACTATTAATGGTGATCTAGTTGCATTTGAGAACCTAATTCAAGCAATCCTTTTTTACGATGATTTAATCTGTGTTGATAACTACAAAGAAGAGTATCGTGAGAAACGCATTGCAAAATTCAACTTTATTAGGTTTTTATCTGAAAGCGATTTTGAGCTTAATCAATTTGACAAGATTGCAAAGACCGCCGCTCGACAAATAAATCCTGAAATTAGAGGTGGTGAGTTTGTTGATAATGACTTTAGGCAGTTAGTCGAAATGCTCAAACTAAATATGGTTTGTACGTGGGATCTTCGAACCAGCGTGTACTATCTAACAATGAAAATGCTTGGACAACCAAATACGCCTGAATATGACAAATATAGCGAACTTAGTGCTTCTATCTTTAACGAATTATCCGATGCTTCGGATACAAAAGGTTATTGGTCTAAAGGTATAAAACTTGTAAGTGCATCAGGGCATGAGTTTACTGAAGATGAATTTAAGCGAGAAAGGGAAAAGAAGTCTCGTGGTAAAGGAGGGATGACAAAGCAATTAGAAATGTTCATCGCTTCTCTAAATTGGATGGCATATAAATCAATTTATTACAGCGTAATTGCTAAGCACTTTAAAGCAGATTCCTTTATACATCCAATTAGGCATGCATACCAATTACATTGGATGAAAAAAACAGGCGCGTTTGGGCACGATTACACTGCTAAAATCATTCAAAATTTATCACAGAAAATTTGTACTACTAGATCTGAAATTATTGATCATGGTCGAGCTTCAACATTATCGATGGATTTGCCTATTTTTTCAGCTTGGTTAGCAAATGAATCTGGTAATGTTAAACAGGTTATTCAATCAGCCTTAGAAGTTAAAAAAGAAGATTGCTTTATAACGTGTAGAGAAGTCATTCGTGAAATACATGCGGCATATGACGAAAGCGGTGTGGCTGCAGGTAATAAAAAAGTTACTAGCTTACAATCCGATCTCGATAAAATATCAGGGGACATTAAACGTAAATATGGAGTCACATCTCATCAAGGCATTCAGGGTAGCTTTTTAATCAAATCGATAAATACTGCAACTGCATTTGTAGGTATACCTCCTTTGCCAGATAGAGAGTTTGCACTAAGCACACCAAACTTTATGAAATCAAAACAACACCAAGGTTTCTCTACCGTATTTAAGGATGTGACAAATGAGTTGACTAGTGTCGAGCGTTTAGGAGGTTTTCGCGATATATTGGCGGCATCATTTGTAATTGATAGTTCACATTACATTCCTCAAAAAATAGAAAACCCACGCTTTAGATATGCAAGTTCAGATTGGAAGTTACCTATGTAATCTGCCAATGAGTTATACAAGGCTTTAAACGAAACTAAAATAGTGGGTTACGTTTCGCTATGCTTCACATCATAACCCACTATTTTAGTCCGCTTAATGCGGCGTTAACTTTTAAGGAGAGTATTGTGCAAGATTTTACATGGATGGGGCTTTGGGCTTTCTTCTCTGGTGTTGGTGGATTAGTCGGAGTTGGAGTTGCGTTTATTGCATTGCAGCAATTGAAAGAAGTGAAAAGATCTATTGATGATGCCAAAAGGTGGAATAAATTAAATAGTGCGTTTAGTTATTTGCCTAAGTCACATGAATTTATTGAAATCGAAAAAGAGCTCAATAATAGCTTTATTGCTTTAATCGATAGAAATAAAGCTTTAAATGAAAACGAAGTCACTGCTCTATTTAATGATGATAATAAAGAGCTAAGAGTAAAACTAAAGAGTTACCTAAACTTGTTGGAAAGCTTCTGTACTGCGATTGAAATGGGAGCTGTAGATGAAGATGCAGCACGTGAAATGTATAGCCATAAATTTACAAGGCACTATAAAGAGCTTCTGCCATATATAACTCATGTGCGAACAACTCAAAATGTCAGTGGTCTTTTTTCAAGCCTAGAGGCAGTTGTAAATAGCTGGGATTCAAAGAAACCAGTCCCAAAAAAGTATTAGAACTTAACAAGAGACTATGGCTCAATAACTATGATTAAGTTTTAGCACTTGAGGCTAAACATCATTCTTCTGACGATAAATAAAACAACCGTTTGGTGTAACAATCAACTCATTCAATACTCGTACAACCCGCGTATACAGGCATCTTAGAATGAGGGCGAGGGTTCAAATCCCTACCCCTTTGAATATTGAGTTTTCAGAACGATGACTTTACGTTTATATTCTGTAGTTATATTTAGACCTCATAAAGTTTCTGTGTTAACCGTATTTGACCGCCTATTTACAACACGCTTTGTGACTGAACCACTGACCTTGTCACTAACCCATTAGGAATTGAAACGATGAAACAAATTTGCTTGGTTTTATTGGCCTTGGTCTCAATGCCTTCATTGGCTGATGACATGGTGTTGGCTGACACGATGAAAGCGCTTGATACTGCGGTGTTTGACTCATTTAATCATTGTCAAAATCCGCAAGAACTAGATAAGCACGCAAGCTTTTTTGCAGCGGATGTTGAGTTTTATCATGATAATGGTGGGGTAACGTGGGACCGTGACAGCATGATTGCCAATACTAAAAACAATGCCTGTGGCCATTACACTCGGAAGTTAGTTGAGGGCTCTTTTAACGTCCACTCGATTAAAGATTTTGGTGCGATTACCGAAGGGGTGCATATCTTTTGTCAAAATAAAACCAACCAATGTGAAGGTAAAGCTGACTTTGTCATGGTTTGGCGTAAAGTAGACGATAAATGGCAAATAACCCGTGTATTAAGTTATGGTCACCGCGAAAATAAATAAAAGGATATTAATAATGTACAAGCAAGTTTCAATTATTACACTTAGCATGATGCTGTTAATGGGTTGTTCTGGCACGGTGCCTACTTTAGGCATTAATGATGGCCAGTTAATGCCATGTCCTGAATCGCCAAATTGCGTCAATAGCCAACAATCAGCTGCAGATGAAGAACACGCGATACAACCGATAGAGTTCATCGGCACACGCCAGCAGGCACAGGCAAAACTGTTGCACGTACTAAAGGCTGCTGAACGAGCGAATATCGTCGTGGTTGAGGATGATTATATCCGAGTAGAATTTACCTCGCAGATAATGCGTTTTGTCGATGATGTTGAGTTTTATTTCCCGTCAACAACATCTGATAACATTACCATCCATGTTAGATCTGCTTCACGTATCGGAGAGTCTGACTTTGGGGTTAACCGCGAGCGAATAGAACAGATTAGAAATAACGTCAAACTATAGTGACTATAAAAAGATCGATCAACGTAATAACAGGTTAGCTTGTGTCTGTTTCATTTTGCTAAAATGAAACAGATGGAAGCGCCCCCCCCAGAGATTGGTCTGGGAGCTTGTATAAAGAGCCCTCATGAGTTTGGTTAGTTTCGGGTTATCTACTGCAACATTATTAACTGAACGTCATCAACGGTGGCATCACTGCCACCTCATCAAAGTCTGGAGTTAGCATGAATAGTAAAATTATTGGGATTGTACTTGTTATTGCGGGTATTTTTTTAGCGTTGTGGGGCTACAATATTTATGATGCAGCGAGCTCTCAAGTTACCCGCGCGATAAGCGGTGATACGCCAATTGAAGCCTGGGCTGGAATGGCCGGTGGTATTATTGCGGTTCTAATAGGTATTACAAAGTTGAAATAATGGATTGTGATTAAACGTTGATGTAAAAACATTCAACCATAATGGCTGCCAACTGATGACTATTTATAAGTAACGTTATTGACTCCAAAAACCAAATTAATACGTGTAAACAGCAATTGATTATTGGTTTTTACTTTTGAACGTTCATTATTATTGGCATCGGTAAAGGTTACAGTAAATAACCACTGCAACCTTATTTTAGACCTCACCTAAATAACGTTATCCAGCCAGCTTATCGTTAAGTAAATCGAGTCTATCTTGTCCCCAAAATGGCTCATTTTGATACACATAGGTCGGCACACCCAACACACCTTTTTCAATAGCATCTACGGTATTAGATTCGTATATTGCTTCTATTTCGGCTGACAATGCTTGCTGCACAACACCGTCGGCATCTAGATTAAGTGAGGTTAATATTTGTCGGATAACCGCTTCGTCTGCAATGTTTTGATCTTTTGCCCAACATGCTGCCAGTACATTGGCAACAAACTCACTGACAGCTTGTCCAGCTTGCTGTAACACAATAGTACATCTGTCGGCCAAACCTGGGTCTGCAGGGAAGAAAGCGGGCTGCAGATTAAGGGTTAATTTGCGCTTTGTTGACCAACGAGCTAACTCAATTAAACGATAGTCTTGCCTGGCTTGCAGGCGTTGTTTTACCGGTAACACACCTAATACTGCAAACAATTTTGCCAGTTTAATCGGCTTATAGTTGATAGCAGTTTTGTGCTGTTCAGCCAACGAGGTAAAGGTGTTATGGCCTAAATAGGCATAAGGTGAAAGGCTAGTAAAATAATAATCTATTGCTGTTGTCATGGTTCACATTACCTTTTTAGGCTTATTTGAGGGACTGAGTGATTACACAAGTGTATTTAGCTCATACCTAGCATTAACTGCTAATAGATAACGGGTAACTGGTAACTGGTAACGACCATAATACAATAATAACTAACAGATAAATTCTACGTACTATTGCTTAAAGTCTGTCTTTTGGCCACAAAGCACTTTACAACCAAGCTCATAATAAACTAACAATAAACCTTAAAGAATATTAAGTTTCTCTACGATTAAGACCATAATTTAATAAGGTAGAACAACATAAACCTGTTACAGGGCCAGCTGTTGTAACTCACTCTTTAGCGTAAAAAAGTGTTTCACACTCTCGCTAAGCGACTGAGATTGAGATTGAACATAGTCGGCATGACTCTGTTATAGAGTGATGCCGATAAATACAAAAAGTGCCAAAAGGCACTTTTTGTATTTTAAAGAGGAAAGATACCTCTTTAGCAACTTAGCATTTATTGCGCTGGATTAACGCCAGGGGTAACTTCATCCACACTAAAACCTGTTTTGGCCGATTGAATGACATTAATCGCTTCAGATGTCAGTGCATTATTGCCTGTCAGTAGGTCATTTAAGTTACCAGACTCTGAATTAACTAAACCTAACTCTCGTAGCATGGCGTCAACCACAGGGGCATTAGCACGATAGTTTAATGCTGCAGTGGTTACTTGCTCTGCAATACCACCCTGGGATTGGTTACCCTCGCCGTTACTCATTTGATTGCCCGTACCATAGCCTTGTAAAATCTTAATACCTTCAATTTTTTCAAGCGGTTTTACGGCTTGAGCAATAATGTCGGGTAAGGCTTTTAATATGGCTAATGATCTTTGCAGTGCAATTTGTTCGTTGCTCAGTACGTTTTCAGCTTCGTACTGTGCCCGTTTACCAGCCGCTTCAACTGCATAGATTTTCTCATCGGCTGAGGCTTTTAGCATTTTAGCGTCTGCACTGGCACGCGCTTCAATTAAAATGGCGCTAGCTCTATCTTCCGCGGCAACTTTTTCTGATTCAGCTCGAACTGTAACGCCCACGGCCTCGCGCTCAGCTTCTTTACGGGCGTCAATCACCTCAATGTCTTTACGACGATTAGCTTCTGCAGTTTGGCGCGCAGTAATAACCGCTTCTTCTTTTTCTACCTTGGTTTTTTCAGCTTCTGCAGCGCGAGCTCGAGCGGCTGACTCTTCTTCCGACTTAGCAGCTACCGCAATGCGTTTGTCTTGTTCAGATACTTCAATATCGCGTTGTTGCTGAATGCGTGACTGTTCAATAGACTTATACTTTTCAATTTCACGGGTTTCGATGTCTTTGGTTTTTTCAATTTCAGCCGTTTCAATTGCACGCTCTTTGGCAATTTCTGCTTCACGTTCTTCGCGGGCTTTGTTTTCTTTTTGTTTAATGATTTCAGCTTTTTGATCGGCACGTTTAAATTCGAGTGACTGCTGCTGAGCAAGGCGAGCTTCTTCTTCCGACTTTTCGATTTCTAACGATTCTTTTTCCGCTTCAAGATTACGCTGTTCAATTTTGATACGGTTTTCTTGTTGAATATCGTTGGTTTCTTTACGTTTTTCTTCAATGATTTTTGCTAGACGAGCACGACCTTCGGCATCAAATGCGTTATTTTCATTAAAAAATTGCAAGTCAGTTTGATCAAAACCCGTGAGCGACACAGATTCTAATTCTAGGCCGTTTTTCTCAAGGTCATTGGCGACATTGTTCTGCACTCGCTGGACAAAGTCTGCGCGCTGCTCGTGCATTTCGGTCATGGTCATTTCGGCTGCAACGGTACGTAATACGTCGACAAACTTCGATTCCATTAACTTTTTAAGCTCTTCAACACGATTAGTGCGAGTACCTAACGTTTGCGCTGCCATTGAAATCCCTTCGGCATTTGGCGCAACACGTAAATAGAAGTCGGCTTTTACATCCACGCGCATTCTGTCTTTGGTGATCAGGGCATCTTTTTGATTTTTTTCAACTTCAATACGCAAGGTATTCATGTTGACCGAAATCGTTTCGTGCAGCACTGGCAGCACAATTGCGCCACCATCTTTAATGATTTTCTCACCGCCGAACCCGGTACGAACAAAAGCCATTTCTTTACTGGCTCGTTTGTACAGTTTGGCAAATATAAGTCCAATAATAATCAATCCTAATACTGCTATGCCAGCAATGAGGAGGACAAAGCCGCTTCCTGAATCAAAGTTTGTTAACGTTTCCATTTAATTTCCTTTTAAATACAACTGTGTTTATCAAAAAGTGTCATTGGAATGACATTTTTATTTTTAGGGTATATCTCAATAAGATATTTTTGGTTAACTGAATCTGGTTGCTGTCCAGACTTTGCCTTGATGAGCGATGAGTACAACATCGACGCCAGGCAAAAATTCGACATCGTCGTGTTCTGGTTCAACTAACACGTAGTGTTTCTGCCCAAATGTGTCCCGAACCACCGCTTCTGTCGGCATGCCTTTTATTGCACGACCTTGGGTGATCTTGCCGACACAACCGCCAAGCGCATCAATTGATATTGCTGAGGTTTCGTTTTTAGGGAGAATATTGGCAATACCATTACCAATAAAGTGGCTAGAAAAAAACATTATGACTAACGCAACCGGTACGGTGATGATTTGGGGTAAGAAGCTGCCAAAAAGTTGTGAATAGCCAAAGTTAATCACATACCCTGCTATCGCAAAACTACTTAACGCTAATACAAACCAGATAAGTAACGGTAAGCGATTAAGACACAGCCAACCCAATATACCGGTCATACCGGTAACAGATACCGTGGTATCAACATCTGTATCTACATCGAGTGAAAACCAATTTTCAAGTGCACTAAATACACTTAAGCCTGCAATCAAGGCGATGATTTCGAACATCCCCAATATGACCACAATAGCGAGCGCAATTGAAAAGGGTATATTTGCTTGAGCGACTAAAAAAGCCTGCATTGTTTCTCCATAAACCTAACAGGTTAAACTCCATTTGATTGTAAAATATCATGTTATTTTGCAGGAGGATATGAGCGAATAATAATTCCGGATGCTTTTTGAGATGTAAGCCTACTATTATGGATAATTCGGAACAATTTTGATTCGACAATACTCAAACAAAACCGCGCACATAAAGCAGTGATGCCATAATTGTTGAGAACAACCTAAAACGTAAGTTGAGTATTTTTTGCGCTTCGACACGACGTAAACACAAACGATACTGCAGACTAATGCAGTGACCTGAGGCCGTGTTATTTGTACGTAAGCTAGCTCTTATTGCTATCTCATAATGCCAACTCTTATTGCTAAGTTATTTGCTAAGTTATTTGCTAAGTACGACTTAATCTAAACTGTAAGTAGGCAGCGATAATGGCATTCGCGTCTTCGACTTGTGGGTAATGCCCCAACGTAGGCAGTTCGGTTACATCTGCATGAGGAATCAATTTACGATAATGATCGATCATGTGTTGGCCCGAGATCGGATCTTTAACCCCAGCGATCAACTTGATCGGTATTGTACTGTTGATAATCGCCCCAACCCAACGTTCGCGGTGTTGTTTACGCTGGGTGATATAGTTAATCAATTTATGCATTACCGCTAAGCCATTATTGTGGTTAAGCAGTTGCCATAAAGCGTCGATAACCTGTGGCGTAGGCGGTGTCGATGGCCCAAATATACGTTGTAAATTAACTGCAAACTTTTGTTTGTTAATTAACTTAGACACCAGAGGCCCTAATGGAGACAGTAGCAAGGTTTGAATGAGCAAAGGTTTGTGGGTTTCGGGAAACAAACCCCCATTAAGAAAACACACACTGTTAATACTCAATGTACTGTTGCCATCAAGTTGTCTTGCTAACAACTCTTGCGCGACCGTATCACCATAGTCATGGGCTAGAATATGATAATGGCTAACGCCAAACTGCTGTAAAACAGCCTCATAAATATCGGCTTGCTGACTGATTAAATAATCAACATTTTTGGGTTTGTCTGAAAATCCAAAGCCCAACATATCAAGAGTTACCACAAAATAGTGTTGAGTTAGCTCATGCCACATACCTTCCCAATCCCAACTTGCGCTAGGGTAACCATGAATTAACAATAACGCTGGCGCCTTTCTATCACCCGCTTGACGAGTAAAGATCTGCTGATCGTTAATAGACAAAAATTGCCCCTGCTGTTGCCACTCGCACAGTTGGATCATGACGATATTATCCGTTAAATAATGAGCTTAGATAACAGAATCACACATCACCCCCATATTGGCTAGTCTGTTTCTATGGAAGGTGAGCCATAAAAAATAACGTTGTTACGCTTAAGTTAATGATAAATAGATACTTAAATTAGCTAGCATTTTTCGTTCCTTTAAATCATCACGAAAGTAGTATTCCCTTCTTATTGCGGTCTGCTAATTCTTAATCTAGTCATAAGCACTTAACCTCCTGCTAATTTCTTGCCTAATTAACGGGAGCGGGTGCTATGATTCCATCTCGTTTAACTTCAACCAAACGACATGTTCAGTTAACTTATTCATTTTCATGAATAGGCTATTAACCATCTGTTATTAGCCTATCCATTTTAACTGATTAACATCGCGAGGAACGTCAGTGTTAACAGATCCATTATTTTGGTTAGTGGCTATTCCAGCGGTATTAATTACCGGGATGTCAAAATCAGGCTTTGCTGGCGGTGCGGGCGGATTAACCGTGCCTTTACTTGCCTTGGCCATTAGCCCTGCAGCCGCTGCGGCAGTCATGTTACCGCTATTGGTTTACATGGACTTTTTAAGTGTGCGCTCTTGGTGGGGAAAACAAAATACGACCCAACTGTGGATTTTGTTGCCTGCGGCCATTGTCGGTATTGTGGTGGCTTATCTGCTATTTGATCAACTGAATGAGCAGTATTTACGCGGCTTATTAGGGGTTATTTCGTTAGGGTTTGGTGTTTATGGCCTGACCTTAGGTGAATGGTCACAACGGAAACCATCCTCTTTTATCGGCCGAATTTGCGGCACGATTGCTGGCTTTACCAGTTTTGTTGCTCATGCCGGTGGGCCGCCATTAAATGCTTATTTAATCCCACTGCGTTTGCCCAAAACAGAATACTTAGGCACTGCTGTGGTATTTTTTGCGGTTGTGAATGCAGTAAAGTTAATTCCCTACAGCATGCTAGGACAAATTAACCTTAGTAATTTATTAGTCTCCGCACTATTGGCGCCAATTGCCTGGGTTGGGGTAAAAGTCGGACTGCGCATTCAAGATAAGTTTGATGAAAAACAGTTTAAAAAAATCATTCTAAGCTTAATGATAGTGGTAGGTTTACGCTTACTGTGGACGGCGCTGATACCATAATTGATGTGGTAATATTTGATGTCGCTATAACAAGCTCAACAATATAAAGAAGGTAAAATATGAGTGCTGATAATCGCTATTTTTATGAACCTAGTAAAGGTCATGGCCTGCCACATAACCCACTCAATGCCATTATTGGCCCACGCCCCATTGGCTGGATTGCCTCTCGCAATACCCAAGGCCAGCGAAATCTAGCGCCTTATAGTTTCTTTAACTGCTTTAATTACGATCCGCCAATTATCGGTTTTGCCAGTACTGGTTGGAAAGACAGCGTCGCCAACATTGTTGAAACTGGCGAGTTTGTATGGAACTTAACTACCCGCAGTTTAGCCGCGCAAATGAACCAAACCTCTGCCGCATTACCCCGTGGTACTGATGAATTTGAATTTGCCGGACTAACGCCAATAGCAGGCAACATTGTTAAAGCCGATCGCATTGCGCAAAGCCCGGTCAGCTTCGAATGCAAACTGTCGCAATGCATTCAGTTAACCGCAGCTAATGGTGACAAAATTGATACTTGGCTAGTACTTGGTGAAGTAGTGGCTGTGCATATTGAAAAGCACTTGTTGAGCGCAGAAGGGATTTATCAAACAGCATTAGCTGAACCCGTATTACGTGCTGGCGGTCCATCGGCTTATTATGGTATTTCTGACGAGTTACGTTTTGATTTACATCGCCCGACTTTATAAGTTGAATAAATGATGGATGCTAAACGATGGATAATGAGCAACTTACTTCACATCAGCCAGAAATAGCTTTAACGAGATAGCGTTGAAAATTCCAAACCGTATTTTACAAACAATTAGTCAGGCTATTTCGGCAGATAGAGTCACTCATATAGAGGTAATTCAACCGCTTTGGGGTGGTTATGGCCAATTATTTCGCGCTTATGTAACAGGCAAACAGTACTCATCGGTGATTGTGAAATATATCTGTTTGCCTCAACCGGAGTCGCATCCTCGAGGTTGGAATACTCCACTGTCGCATCAGCGTAAATTACAGTCGTATCAAGTAGAAGTGAATTGGTATCAACACTATGCAAATAATCATACACAGCAGCAATTCAGTCCTCTTCCGCGTTGTTTGTATGTAGACCAACAAGCCAATGAAACCCTATTAGTATTACAGGACTTGCATACCCTGGGGTTTACCCAAGTCAGAAAAACAGCCACATCTGCCACCGTACTCGCGTGCTTAACGTGGCTAGGGCATTTTCATGCTAAATACATGCACGTACAACCAACAGGGCTTTGGCCTATTGGCACATATTGGCATCTCGATACGCGACCAGACGAGTTAGCCGCTTTAGCCCACAGCCCACTTAAGTCGGCAGCCCATCTCATCGACGATGCCTTGAAACAATGTCCATTTCAAACCTTGGTGCATGGCGATGCCAAATTAGCTAACTTTTGTTTTAGCCAGAATGACCATGCTGCAGCAGTCGATTTTCAATATATCGGCCAAGGTTGCGGCATGAAAGACGTGATAATGTTGTTAAGCAGTGTATTGAGCTATCACGAACCAGAAGCGTTAATTAATGGTTATCTTAATCATTATTTTGCCGCGCTAACCCAAGGCCTAGCTGAGTGTCATCCGTTAATCGATCCACTTGAGGTACAACAAAAATGGCGACCTTTATATTGTGTGGCTTGGGCTGATTTTCAACGTTTTATTAAAGGTTGGAGTGTTGAGCATTTCAAAATCAACTCATATACCGAAACGCTAACCGAACAAGCGATAAAACAACTCGCTACAGCCTAACCTCATCATTGCTGATTAATTAACCATCCAAAAGTTATTATCCTATCCCAATTGGCTAAGGCTGCTATTGCCGTCTACAGTTGATAAACACTGTAGTATTTGTTGCCCCATCCATCGGTTATTTATTACCAGCAAGCACTGCAATCCGCTGTCTAGTTCGAGTAAACATAGCTCCGTTTTGGATTTGTATAAACAAAGCCATAAGCTAGGAAGTCACCATATGGAAAGTCCGTTTACGTATATTTTAATCACCTTGTTTTTTTCTAGCATTCTGCTGTCGATAATCTTTTTCATGACATGGCAAACCATGGGAAAACAAAAATATGCGTTAATGTTTTCATTATCTTTTTTAGCCTCAACAGTGCTGTGGGCTAATAGTCTGTTTAAAAGCTTATTTCTTTCTCACGAACTGTATTGGATGATAGGTTGCAGTGTTTCCATGCTGTCGGTGGTGCTCGGGACATGGGGGCATTGCTTACGCACTAACACTAAAATCCATCCCGCAACACTGCTAGGCATAGGCGTATTTGGGATGATGCTAACCTATTACTTTACGTATATTAGCCCCCACCTAGGCTTAAGAATGTCGTTGTATTTATACGTTGATGTGTTGTTATTGATGATCACCAGCGTGGTGATTATTAAACACCGCACCAAATCACGCCCTGCCGAAATTGGTGCGTCGTTAATGCATTTCATATTTGCAATGTGCATATTGGTTGCAGCGAGTATCGCACTATCCCAAGGTAGAGAGATGGATGTAGAACTTATAAAGCTCTACGCCATTGTTAACTTTACCGCCCTACCTGCGGCTTATGTTGGGATGTCAGTATTTGTGATTTATATGCTGGCTTCTGATTTGGCCGAAGAAATGAAGTTGCTGGCGATGACAGATCCGCTGACTGATTGCTTTAATCGTCGAGGATTTTATAGCCACGCAAAACAAAAATTACTTGAGTTACAAAAGCAGCCGCAACATGCGTGCCTCATTTATTGGGATATAGATAAGTTTAAAGCAATTAACGATCAGTTCGGCCATGCTGGCGGCGATCAAGTATTAATCAGCATTACCCAGTTAATCAAACAACATATAAAAAAAGACGACTTAATCGGCCGCATGGGCGGTGAAGAGTTTGTTATATTAATCGAGCGCAGCAATTATCAGGAGGCTATCAATGTCGCCGAGCGATTAAGGGCCATGATTAACCAAACACCTATTGTTTATTGCGGTCAGCAAATTAGCGTGACCGCCAGTTTTGGGGTCGTTGAACTCAGTAACCAAGACATACCAATAGAACAAGCAATCGATCTCGCCGACAGCGCGTTATATCAAGCCAAAAGCAGTGGCAGAAACAAAGTAGTCTTTAGCGAACTCAGCTCAAGATAGTTCACTACTTCTGAATCGAAGCCACTCCAGGAAAACGATGAACGATTGCCCAAATGAGGGACAGGTTAGTTAACTTCGATTCGAATATTATCGCTTAATGTTTCTAGCTGTGAAATTAACAATGCGATAGTCACATTTTCCGGTAATCTTAATGTCAGCTTAGCGCTGTACACCGTTTTACCTAAACTGGTGACTTGCACACGGTAACATTCCTGGTGGTCTACGCTTACCTCAAGATCGGCTAAAATTTGATTCATATCATGGGTTAAACCTGAGCGATCATTGCAATCTAGAGTGAGTTTACATTCTTGTGATAGACGAACAGAATCATGCTCATATTCTGCATAGACGAACGTTAATTGTGAAAACTGTTGCTCTAATGCTTGTTTTAATGCCGCTTCCTTATCGACATCTATCATCACCCTCATCATGGCCACAAATTGCCCGTCGAGTTTAATGACTTTACTGGTTTCCCAACTTGCACCTATTTCACGGCTAACCTGGGCAAGTGATTGCAGTAGATTAGGCTTTAAAGTCCCTAATACTGTAGTGATAAACCTATGTTGCATATAACCTCCGATGCCAATAAACCACAAAGATGCTGGTATATTTAATGTGGTTTTAGTTAAAGCCTAACTACAGACTAGCTATCACACGAAAGCGCGTCTGTGGTCTAGCACACAAATCAAACAAATGAGTTGTCATCTGCGACCAAACATCTCGATAGGTGAAGTAATCGAACGGGTAAATGAGCTTGGTATAATACGCAAAGTAGCAGCAGGAAATTGTCGGTGCTAGTCGGCATTTATTGACCATAGAGATAAATTTTGCAGCAAATGTTATTTTTGCAGGCCACAACAAACTTAGTGAATTTGTATCGCTTGCATCACAAAATTACGTTTATCAGCTACGGCTTAATAACCCAAGTGAATGATATAACGATGCTGTTTTTGAGACTCATCACACCAATAGCAACAACTTGAACTATGTCACCCCATTCCGATGCAATGCCATTATCTAATTGAATTTAAACAACTTATTATAATCATCCCAGCCACCCTTAAACTACTTCATAAAAATAATCAGTTAAGCTATTGTTTTTAAAGGTGAATATTTATTTTATCATTCACGCAACATGCCCATTCTTGCTTATTGCTACCCACAGACGCTTTCTCTAAAATGCGCGCCTTGCCCATAAGGGTACAGATTCACTTTTGGCGGCATTACATTCGCCGTTGAACTTTTCCATTAGAGGAACACAATGTCTACAAAATTAGCGAATCCGGCGCCATTAGGATTAATGGGCTTTGGCATGACAACCATACTGCTCAATATTCATAATGCTGGCTATTTTCCAATTGATTCGATGATCCTCGCAATGGGGATTTTCTACGGTGGCATTGGCCAAGTTATTGTCGGTATGATGTGCTTTATGCGTGGCGACACCTTCGGCACCACCGCGTTTACTTCATACGGCCTATTTTGGTTAACCTTAGTGGGCATCATCCTAATGCCAAATATGGGCATAGCCGCCAGTCCAGCACACTTTATGGGGTGGTATCTAACACTATGGGGCACCTTTACTGCCTTTATGTTTGTAGGATCGTTACGTTATCCACGGGCAAAACAAGTAGTATTTGGTTCATTAACTATCTTGTTTTTCTTATTGGCCGCTCGTGACTTTACCGGTAATGCGTTGCTTGGCACTATTGCAGGTTTTGAGGGTATTTTTTGCGGAGCAAGCGCCATTTACTTTGCCATGGCCCAAGTGCTTAATGCTGAATACGGCCGAACTATTTTACCTGTTGGAGAGTTAACTCAGTCTAATACTCAGGTTCAGCCCCAAGCAGCTGAAGCAGAAAAAGTGACCTTACACTCGGTTAAAGCATAAATAACCCGAGCTAGGGTTAAATACTTAACAGGTCGATGCATTGCATCGACCTTTTTGTTTGCATAAATTAATGCACCAAACGACAACCACACACGGTATTACTCGGCTGAAAAAGTACTACTGCATAATCTTTTGCTTCATCGCGTTCCAACACCTGAAGACTTAATGAATGCATGCCACTCTTGTTTAAATTTATTCCGCTCACATACGATAAATATTCATAATGTGCAGGTGTATCGAGACTGCTCCTACCTAAATACTCTTGTTTAGTGGTCACTGAAATATCGTACATTTGCCTTTTAGCATCTATTTTATTCACTTTTCCCGTCATCGCTAACGTGCCAGCAGAATTGCCATCTAAATCATAATAGCGATAGTTAATTTGGGCTAAACCATCTTTAGAGACTAAATCGACCAATAAGTAATGATCGCTGTCTGCTGCATCAACTTCATGATTAAACAGTTCTGAACTGCAGCTCAACATAAAGCTCGGAGCCTTAGATGTTAACGCGTAAATGCCACCAATACTGGCCAGCAAACACAGCAGAATGACAATGTTGACTATCCATAACCCTTTTCTTGCCATTGTACTAACGCCCCTGAGATCGATGAGATGAGGCAAGTCGAACAGGTAACGAGTCGCAAATGTTCACTTGTTCAAGCCATGCTGAATTGATAAATCGTTTAGGTTGGCGTAAGTCGCTAATTTTTAAATTACGAATAATAGACTGGCCCAAATAATCACCTCTTAAAGTAATATTCAGTACTTGCTTGTCATGCGATAACGATAAAAAAGCTTTATTCCATACCGTTTCGGTACAACCTAATAAACTTTGTGTGAGCTGTTGCCCTTGATCAGTCAGCAACTCGTTATTAGTGTTTGAAGGGGAATATAAAATCACATCGACTTGCTGGCCTGAATTTAAGCTCACCGTTTCTATACTCAACGGCATGGTTGGGCTGACAGCATGGCCGACTTGATTAAACCACCATAGACTTACCAGCGACACGCTAATAAGGGCTATGACCACCAGCAAAACTTGTAATGGTCGAATGAATACGCGGCCCACTTTATTGTCGGTTTCTTTACGGGCACGATGATGCCTTAGCAAATAACCTTGGCCTTTTACTGTTTCGATAAGCGTTTCATATTGTGGTCCAAGAAAAGACCGTAAGGTAAAAATAGCCCTAGCGACTGACGCTGAACTTAAATGTGACTCGTCTTCATGACCTGACTCTAATAATGGTTTAGCAACAACTTTCCCTTGATACTCGACCAATAAAGTCAGCACATGTAATTCGGCTCTGGGAAGATGCCACACCACCCCAGTTTCCTGGTTAATCAACTCCCCTTTGTCGATACTGAACCTGCAATGCCCCAATTGCATGTAGACCGCCTCTATAATTGACCTAATTTCGACATACTGAAGTGTATGCATAAAATCTTATTAATTCTGTGATCCTGATGCTTAAGCACTTTATTCCTTATAAAATGTAAGCCTTTAAATGTGCAAACTAATCAATTTGTGAGCGATATCACGTCATTTCATGATTTTAAAAACAGACTAAATGGCTGAGAAGATGTATGAAATGTGGAAAATAATGAGACTTACATCATGAAAACCCTTAAATTTAAGTCAAATTGTCCGTAAAAAAACGATGCCATAATCACTAAAAATCCATATTTCAATCTGCTATCTTTATCTGCTTTGAATCACATCTTTAATTGCTCTATTGCTTATTGTTACCACATCAAGTTGTTAGCCCGTTTTTTACTAACAACTCAAAAACCCCCAACACTAGAGATTGGGAATAATAAAATAACGATGAGTAAAGGGTGATTATTATGAGCATGAACAGACGTCAAGCATTGACACAGATTATTGGTTTAAGCACTGCAGCAGCTGGGGCAACATTATTAGGCACGTCTGCATTTGCTGCCACAGACGCAGATGGAAACTACCGTTTAGAACTAGGTGAAAAACTTAAATATGCGCCACTTGATGCGATGCTAACAGCAAAGCTTGCCTATGAAACGGGGGGCGGTTGTATGCACCAAGTGTTTCACGCCATTGTGACTATGCTAGCGGCATCTGGCAGCGTTGACGCCAGTAAGTTTGCCACTATCCCTACTGCATTAGCAGGCTATGGTTGGGCAGGCGTGGTTGGCCAAGGAACATTGTGTGGCAACCTTAATGCTGCCGGTATGTTGATTAATATTCTTGATGATATTAATGGGCAAAACAGCGCCATTATTGGTGCATCGTTCCGCTACTACGAAACTAACGATTTACCTTTATCATCTGCTGAGTTCATTGCGGGCATTGGCTCTACAGATGCTAAATCACTCGAAGTAGGTAAAACCTCTATTGCTAACAGCCCACTGTGCCATTCATCTATTAGTAATTGGTCTGCGGCATCTGGAAAGCCTTTTGCGTTAAAAGGTGAACGTTGCAAACGCCTCTCTGCCAGCATGGCTTTTTATATTGTTGATTTACTCAATCGTGCCAATGCCGGTGAAGATATTTCAGTATTAGCAGAAGCAAAACCGTCTGCTGAAGCGCAGGCATGTCAGTCTTGTCATGGCGTTACCGAAACGATGGGCTCTGCAGCTAGCGTGAAAACGGATATGGAATGTACCACTTGTCACACAGGGCATTACAATTAAGGAGCGCATCATGAAGGTTAAATATCTTAGCGCCATATTAGCGAGTTCATTGTTAATCTTTGGCTGTAATAGCGACAATGATGACGAAGTTGTCACTGAGCCACCAGTGGTTGTTATTCCCCCTGTTGTTGTGCCACCTGTTGTTGTGCCACCAGTAGTAGTTGTACCGCCTGTTGTTGATGGCGTGAGTATTGATGATGCCAGCACTGTGGTGGTTAAACTCGACACATTTGACTCCATTACTGGCGCACTATCATTCACTGTTGCTAATAGTGAAGGTGAAGCGCTAACGAACGTAGCCAATTACGATATTGTGTATTTTGGTTTTCCTGACCCGGCCTCACCTTCCATAAAGCCTAAAGCTTGGAAACGTTGGCATGTCACTCAAAACTATCAATGCGATAGTACAGCCACCGACACCTGTACAGGCACATTAGAAGCGACAGATACTGCGGGTAAATATACTTTTAATGTGAGCGATCTCGACTTACAAAGTAAAGCATCGGCAAATGCTGAAATGGTCTTTAAGGTTGCGGTCCAAATTAAGGGCGCGCTTGCCAGTAATGAAATTGAGTTGATTGACCCAAGCAATTAATCATCATTCAGCCTCCCCCCGGCTAATGGCGAGAGAAAACCACTTGTGCTCATTAGCTTCAGGCTATTTGCCGCAGCACTACACTGCGGCTCTTTTTATCATTTTCGCAGCACGGCTTGAATATACAAAACTGGGTATGCACCGCTTAGATAAATAGTTTAACACTGTATAGCTGTGAATATTGAAAACAAAAAAAGGGTTTCAGCAGCGCTGAAACCCTTTTTTATTCAACCCTGGCTACTGATAAATTTAACGAAGCTGTTGCATTAAGTATGCGTAAACCATTGAACTTAACTCGGCGGCCTGAGTATTGTCTGCCGCGCCAGCATGGCCACCTTCAATGTTTTCGTAATACAACACATCTATGCCCATGTCTTCCATTTTTGCCACCATTTTACGCGCATGCGCTGGGTGTACACGGTCATCACGTGTTGACGTGGTGAAGAACACTTTAGGGTATTTAACCCCTTGTTTTAAATTGTGATATGGCGAATAGGTTTTAATGTATTCCCACTCTTCTGCGATATCAGGGTTACCATATTCGCCCATCCAACTGGCACCAGCCAATAACTTGTTATAGCGCTTCATGTCCAATAATGGCACCTGGCACACTACAGCGTTATACAGCTCAGGACGACGAGTAAATGCTGCGCCCATTAACAAACCACCGTTACTACCACCTTGAATACCAAGATGCTTGCTTGACGTAATTTTACGAGTAATTAAGTCTTCGGCAATGGCTTCAAAGTCTTCATACGCTTTATGACGATGTTGCTTTAACGCTGCTTGATGCCAGGCTGGGCCGTACTCTCCACCACCGCGAATGTTAGCAAGTACATAAACACCGCCCTGCTCTAACCAGTTTTTACCAATTGTGGCCGAATAGGCTGGTAAGCGCGATACTTCAAAACCGCCATAACCATAAAGTAATGTAGGGTTACTACTATCGAGTTTAATGTCTTTAGCCATCACCACAAAATAAGGTACTTTAGTGCCGTCTTTTGACGTAACAAAGTACTGTTTTGTGACAAACTTATCGGCGCTAAATTGTTGCGGCATTGCTTTAATTTTATCGGCTTTTAAGCTGGCACCATTTAAGCGATATAAACTGGCTGGTTCTAAAAAGCTGGTGTAATTAACAAAAAAATCATCACTATCACGTTCAACATCAAACACACTTAAGGTGCCATTGGCTTCAAATGGCACAGGTTTGCTTTGCCACTCACCTTTATCGTTTTGCATGTATCGTACAAGTTTGCTTTTTACATCATCTAGCCAAGTGACAAAAATGGCATTCTGGCTAAATGCGACTTGTGAAATAGAAGCATGCTTCGTTGGCGATACCAGTTCACTAAACTCAGGTTTTTGCGCAATGAGTTTATCAACGGGTGTGTAAACAATGGCACCTTGTTTGAAAGTACCTTTGGGGGTGACTAAATCGCTTTTTAACTCTATATATAGCTGACCTTTAAAGTAACCTTTTAAATCGGCATCTTTAGGAATAGGCAGCGACACTAACTTACTATCTTGATAAACATAATGTTTAGCGGTGTAGAAGGTTAAACTTTCTGTGACAATATTCAGCGGTGTTTTATCATCAAACATCACATAACCCGACACGGCAACTGAGGCTTTATCACCTCTAAACACTAATTTGGCTGCAGACAACGGTGTGCCGCGTTTCCATAATTTAACCACACTTGGATAGCCTGAATCCGTCATGCTTTGCGCATCACCAAAATCAGTTCCGACAAACACGGTATCTTTATCAATCCAGCTTAACCTTGACTTAGCTTCAGCCAACACAAACGGCTTTTGAGTGCTGTCGACAAACGCTTTTGCGGTTAAATTAAATTCTCGCACCTCAGCGGCATCTGCGCCCCCACGAGACAACGACACAAAGCAGCGCTCGTTCTGTGGATATTGGCATTCAATGCCCTTAAATACCCAATTAACCCCCTCTGCTTTGCCAAGGGCATCGATATCAAGCACGGTTTCCCAGTTGGGTTCAGCCTTAGCATATTCCGCCAGTGTGGTACGACGATAAATACCACGCTCGTGGATTTCGTCTTTCCAAAAATTATACAAATAATCGCCAATACGAGTGGCATAAGGAATACGGGCTTTATCGTTTAAAATCTCTAGGCTGTTTGAGACTAAGTTATCAAAACCTGAGTAAGCCTTAATGTGTGTTGCAGACACAGCATTTTGCTGCTTAACCCACGCCAGCGGCTTAGCGCCTTCAACATCTTCTAACCAAATATATTTGTCTTCTTCTGCATTAACTGGTGTAGCCATTGTCATCGCACTCGCTATACATAAGGGTATGATTCGCTTAAGCATTAAAAATTTCCTTTTTTGTTATTTGCTTGCGGCATTTTACTAGCATGCATCTACTTTATAGGATCCATGTAGATGTTCAATCGATAAGGAGAGCAAACAGTAACAGGCCATGCCCCATAACAGAGCAAATTATTGCTAGATTATCATGCCAATTTGGTCGACTAAGCAGGTATAATACCGCGCAAAACATTGATCTACCCATTCAAACAAATAAATACAGGCACCAACATGGCCAAAACCGCAGCAGCATTACATATTTTAGTTAAACACCAAACTCAGGCTGAAGACATCATTAAGCAGCTTAATAACGGTGCTAAATTTGATGTTTTAGCCAAAAAACATTCTAGCTGTCCTTCGGCCAAAAGCGGCGGCAATTTGGGTGAATTTAAAAAAGGTCAAATGGTGCCACCATTCGATAAAGTCTGTTTCAACGGCGAGCTCATTACGCCGCACCTCGTCAAAACCAAATTTGGCTGGCATGTGGTGAAGGTACTTTATCGCACTTAGCTATCGTCGGATTGAAAAGAGTATCATCGACAATAGTCGCGCATATAGTGAACCGTATTTCGAATGAGCCACACTTCGAATGAACAAGCCCAGAACAGTTCAGTCATAAATAAATACTAAGTTGTGGGCTTGATATCAACGCCCACTTTTAAAAACACCAACGACTTACAATATTTACTTGCGCAGTTTGATCGACAACTCACCATCACGAATTTCAATATCATCAACACCATCAGCAAAAGCATTCCAAAAGCCACGATCGCCAAACTCACCGACCAAGTTAACGTTTTTCATGTTTCCTAGCCACGCATTCGGAATAGGCACGCCCATTAAGCTCACGCCAACTAGCGCAACAACTGGACGACGATTAGCATCAAGATGAATATCAAGCCCAGTATTCACGCGTAAAATCTCCCCAGCCATAATAGGAAAGTCGTCTGGGATCGGGATCAGCATTTTGGCACTGGCTAAGTTATTAGAAAAATCAATTGCGACACGCTGAGCAAAATCAGGATTACGACCAATCATCGAATTCACTTCTTTCTCACTAAATGTCACTTGCCGATCAGCGTCAAACTCACGATACGCTTCAGGGGTTAACTCATCACTATCTGCACTAACATTATCAGTAGTACGGGAATCACCACTTGATGCTGTAACCGCTGAGCGAGGTTCAACTTGCCAACCTAACTGAGTCAATTTTTGATCCAATTGTTGCTCTTCTTTAGCGTTTAAGCTGACTGGGGTAAGCGGTGACGGAAAGATATAAGTGCGGATAATAAAAAATGTCAGCCCTGCTGTAACAAGCATCGTTGCTGCAATAATCAGTAACAGTTTGGCTCCAGAGGCACCAGTTTGCCGACTGCGCGGTGGTGACTGATTGATTGATAAAGCTCGCATGATATGCCCTTTGTTATTCTCTTATTGTGCATCATGGTAATGCCCTACTCGACTAAACAGCAAATAAAAAACTGTTTTGTGGTTAAAACCAAAATACACAACGTTAATAATTTGTTAATCAAATGCATTTTATGTTACAAAATAAATGTAGAAATAATTTAACTGCTGAAGACTAAGCCACGTTGATGTCTATAAAGCAGAGTTAACCACCACAAAATAATAACAAATAGGAATGCTTATTCTATGAAACTATCGACTATTTCAATGTCACTATTAGCTCTTGGTCTTACAGCAACGGCACATGTACAAGCAAGCGACGACCGTTATGTCATTCAAGTTGACCCACAAAAAAAAGGGATTGTAAAAGCTCTTGCCAAAAAATTAGGTGCACAAATTAATGTTGATGGAGAAGGTTTTATCGCCGCGACGTTTACCGGCAAAGATTTAGATCAAGTTAAAGGATTACTCAATAACCCACACGTTAAATTAATTGAAGAAGATCAACGACGTCATTTAATGGGCTTTTCCGACGACATTGGTAATCCAATGACAACCCAAATAACACCTTATGCAGTTTATCAATCGCAAGCTGATCAGGTCACATTCAATCCTAATGCGGGCATCAAAGTATGTGTAATCGACTCAGGTCTCGATCGCAGTAATGCTGATTTTGTGTGGAATAATATTACCGGTAACAACGACAGTGGTACAGGCAACTGGGACGAGAATGGTGGTCCACACGGTACACATGTAGCCGGAACTATTGGCGCTGCAGATAACGGTTTTGGCGTTATTGGCATGGCTCCTGGTGTTGATATGCACATCATCAAAGTATTTAACGCCGACGGGTGGGGTTACTCATCTGATTTAGCTCAAGCTGCAAATCTTTGTTCACAAGCGGGCGCCAATATTATTAGCATGAGTTTAGGTGGCGGCGGTTCAAACTCAACAGAATCAAATGCATTCCAAAGCTTCAGCGATGCTGGCGGGCTCGTCATTGCAGCTGCAGGTAACGATGGCAATAATGTGCGTTCATATCCTGCAGGTTATTCATCAGTGATGATGATTGGTGCCAATGATAGCAATAACGTTATTGCAGATTTCTCTCAGTTCCCGACATGTACATCGGGTAAAGGTCGTAAAGTAACAACTGATGAAACCATTTGTGTTGAAGTTTCTGCCGGCGGTGTAGATACCCTTTCAACCTATCCAGCAGGGCAAGCTACTGCGTCAAATTTATCAGCAGACGGATTCGCTCTTTCCTCATCGGCAATGGAAAACGCAGGTTCAGTAGTGGGTAACACATTTTACATGGGAACAGCTGAGTCAACCAACTCAGGTGCTAACGGTAATATTTGTGTGATCGACCGTGGTGTAATTTCATTTTACGATAAAGTCGCTAACTGTGAAGCATCTGGTGGTGTCGGTGCCATTATTATTAATAATGAACCAGGCATGCTGTACGGTACATTAGGTGATACTAATGCGACAAGTATTCCTGCTGTTGGGGCAGCATTTGAAGATAGATCAACCTTAGTTAATGCGGCAACTGCAAATATTGATATTGGTACATCAGACTTTGGCTTTATGAGTGGTACTTCTATGGCTACTCCTGCGGTGTCGGGAATTGCAGCCTTAGTATGGTCACAACATAACGAATGTACGGGCAGTGAAATCCGTGCAGCACTTAAAGCCACAGCGTTAGACGCCGGAGCATCAGGTAAAGATGACTACTTTGGTTATGGTATTGTGCAAGCTGCTGCTGCAGATGCTTATTTATCAAGTAATGGCTGTGCAGGCGGTGGGGTAACTCCGCCACCAACGGGCGGCGATATTACATTGTCACTTAATGGTTATAAATCGAAAGGCGTTAACAAAGTTGATTTAACCTTTGGTGGTGCAAGTTCAGCCAATGTAGACATTTTCCGCAACAACAGCAAAGTAACCACTACGGCAAATGACGGTAGCTATACAGATAGTATTTCAGCAAAAGGCGGTGGAACATACACTTATCAAGTATGCGAATCTTCTACTGTCACTTGTAGTGCAGAAAAAAATGTCACGTTTTAATTAGCTAGAAACAAACGTTATTAATGAGGCTATAGCTTAAATCGTCCGAACAAAAAATCATCTCAATTTGAGATGATTTTTTATTTTTTAAAACACTCAATGCCACATGTACTTCAATTGTGCTTTGCTAGCATTGTGTCAAGCTCAGCTAAAATCTCGTCAATAGTCAATAGTCATAAGTTGTAAGTTGTAAGTTGTAAGTTGTATAGCATGACGAGTACAAATCAGTAATGCCAAGCCCTTGTTAAAAGCATGCTGGACCATAAAAAGAATATTAAAAACGCAGTGCAAATTCCAACATTTATCACGGTGTGATCTCGCTTTTCTATATCTCTTTTTTGTCATTAAGCGTATTAAAATACTAGTACTACATCGATAGCAGAATAATGAGCTTTATACTCAGTAAAGGTTAACCAAACAACCAAGCTCCACCTTTGAACAACAGACAAACCCCTGCACCCATCATAAATAAATAGCTAAAAATAAAACCAACGGCGCCACTAGAAGGACCAGTCCCATCTAAGCGAATAATCATTCCACTGATATAAAACAAGCTAAAAAAGTTTAGCATCATACTCAACATAAAATAGTCACCCATGACGGGAAGCGCACCACCGATAACACTACAAATGAGTAGCAAAAAGTCGCTAAACTTTTCTTTGGTTATATATTTTTTCTCTAAAACTCGGACACAAAATACCACCAGCATAATCGCTAAATAAAGCAGTGAAATTGATAATGCGGAGTACATTCCTTGTTGTATTGTTACCGCAGTAACTTCTGGTGTTACAGCGATGTCTGGACTTGAATCTGTAAACAAACCTGCAATAAAATGACCTATGCCGAATATTATCAACCACGCAATACCGAATGAGATGAGATCATCACGAACAATAGGATGGCTTGCCTTATGGTTAACCATTTTGGCCAATAGCAGACCGAATAACGTGACTGCAGCCAGTAAACTTAACGCATACCAATATTGGTCTAGATAGAAGAAAGCAAAGCTGGGGGGAATAACTAAAAAGGATTGATAAAACTCGTTTTTTTTCGTTGTCAGACCGGTATCTTTATAAAATGCCAAATACACAATTAACGGTTGAGAAATAACAACGGCAATACAAAGGGTAACAATATCCATATAAAACATCCGTGTAGTTAAACGAAACATACAGCACCATGCCATACCGGGCTTAGTATAAACGCCAATATTGTAAACTCAATCAATAATGCATCGCCGTTAATATAGGCATGATGAACTATCACTATAATCCCTCAACACAACACCAAGCAGGCAGGCATGAATAAGCCTATGAATTATTACAGATTTTTATTCATGTAGTTATTTCAAGTAGTTGATATTTTGTAGCGTAATAAGACAGAGCAATTAAGATAGAGTCATGAAGCGGAGCTACAAGACTGAATCACTAGACTGATGTTAATCGTAGCGGCGACTCTGAGGCCGTAAACAATACATCAATCATATCGACAGTTATCATGAATAGATAATGAGGCTTGCAACAGTATTGTGAAAACGTGATAAAATCACAACTTAGTCAATTAACATTACAAGGTATAGCAATGAACCCGATTCTTGCCATCTTCAAAGAACACAATATCAGTGACGTACAAATTAATGAGTTGTTCCAGACGTTAACTGAAAACCCATTCGCAGCAATGGCAACTATTGGTCAATTAGGTATTCCTGCAGAAAAGCTACAACAGTTGATGGGCATGGTGATGCAAAACCCAGCCTTGATCAAAGAAGCTGTGGTAGAACTTGGCTTAGATTTTTCAAAAGTTGAAGCGGCAAAAGCCCAGCTACAACCATAAGCACTAAGCTATTAAAAATGTACTAACAAAAAACGGCCAGTATCTTAAGATGCTGGCCGTTTTTTATGTTACTGGTGATGTTAATCTCGAGTAAATGCAAGCTAATTTATCAAAAATGTAAACACACGTTAAACATCCGCATGAGACAATCAGCCTCATATATCTTGATATCAAATAGCTCACGTCTCCGTTAAAACCACAATCCTTTACTTAAATTCAAATAGTAATTATTTAATTTTAAACAAGAATATTATCAGAAGATTATTTGTAAGTCATTCTGACTATATTGACAACTCATGCGTGTGGACAGCAAAGGCTTACAGGTTAAATTTACCTTAAGGTCAATGTGAACTATTTACATAAAGGAATAGAATATGAAATATTATCAAAGGAATATAGGCACCCTCTTGAGCGCTGCGCTGTTCTGCGTATCGGGAGTAAATAGTGTCCGAGCAGAATCAAATGAAACAACTACCAACAAAGCAGTATCTGCTACTAATTCATTTAATTGTAGTGCTGACTCTAGTTGGTTCTCCCAACCCAGTTTACCCACTGAAGTGAAGCAGAGTAATGGACCTGGGGACAGTTCATTTTGTGATTTTTATCAGTTCTCTTGGCAATCTTTTGCATACTTAATGGCTACCTCGAAAACTAATCCTCAAGTACTTAACTTTCAGGATTCTACTCAGTTTAACGAGCTAGAGGTTAATACCGATGGCAGTCCTGCTAACTCTTGCGATGATAAACATGACTCACATGTGCTATTTATCCGCTCAGCAAAACCCCAAGAAAACGGCACTACGTTTACTATTCCGGAACGTATCGGCCAAGCTGGAGGCGGTGCCACTATTTACGATCAAAACAGCAATGTTGTCTATTACGATGTTCAGTTCAGTAAAAATATGTGTGATGTTAAAAAAATTCAGCAGCAACAAAATTTTCCAGGCGGAACAACAGAACTAAAAACCGCATGGAAAGTATTAGGTGCCAACGATGATCCGAGCAAATTCATTACTATGGATGCCAACATTACCCCAGAACTAAAAAATACTAGTACCACTAAGTTAGGCATGATCGGCTTTCACCTTGCGGTTGCCACACCAGATCACCCTGAGTTTGTTTGGGCCACCTTTGAACATAAGGTAAACGCACCTGATTGTAGCTCTGCAGAAACAAGTACCGCTTGGTCTTTTGCTAGTAAAGCTTGTACAACTGACTTAAAAAATCAAGACGCTTTAGGAATAATTCAGTGTCGATTCAACAATCCTGCACCAAGTCAGTCGATCACAGGTTCAGCTTCAGAAATCTGTCGCGAGTATGCTTATGGTTCAGCCGAAGGAGATCGTAATTACGATGAAAACACCCAAAGTATTAGTACACTAAATGCCAATGTTCAGCCCTTTTTAACGGGTAATTTTAAAGTATTATCGAACTACTTCAATGTGGGCGCTTTATGGGTGAGCAACATTAGCAAAGACTCAGAAATTGGCAATCAACGAGGTTCGTTACGCTTAGCCAATACTGTGGCAGAAACTGAATATCAATCTGTCGATCTTAATGCTAAATTTATATCTAATTGCTTTGGTTGTCATAACTATACTGGTACAGCCAACAATGGTAGCAATACAACATCTAACAGTTTAAGCCATATATTTGATGATATTGCTATCGGTTCTAATCAGTGCCTAGACGTACAGGCGGCCACTACGATTAATAGTCAGGCACAAGCTAAAGCTGAATGCCCTAAGACTTGTACTAATTCATCCTCAAAACTGAAATGGAATGGTCAATGGACAAACCAAAGTGCCAGCACAGGTATGCAATTACCTCAAACCGTTTGTGGCTGCTGTGGAGCATAATGCTGTAGAACATGGCTGATTAATGATGCTGGTATGGCTAATAGTCGCCATGACTAAGTAATACAAAGAATAGCTATAAAACTTATTTTGGCATTTTTACAAAATGCACAAAAAACGGCCAGCGTCTTAAGATGCTGGCCGTTTTTGATTTTATCAGATCTCTGCCGCTATTGATCGCCTTCAAAACCAGCTAACCAGGTTTTGAACAATTGGTTGAGCTCGGGCAGTTCAGAATCTGAAAGGCTTGCCACCAGTTTGTGTTGAATGCGTACGTGCTCCTCAATCGCTTCATCTATTGTGGCAAGGCCTTTGTTAGTCAAAGCTACCGATACGCTGCGCCTGTCTTCAGTGCTGTGTACGCGTGCAATTAAGTCTTTAGATTCAAGCTTGTCTAAACGATTTGTCATCGCGCCAGACGTTAACATCATCGACGATAATAATTTCGAAGGGGTTAAGGTGTAAGGTTTACCATTACGTCTTAATGTCGCCAGTACATCAAACTCACCCATAGTCAGGTCAAACTGCTTATGACAAGCTGATATTTCAGCCTCTATGTGTTTTTGCAAACGCAAAAAACGCCCAAGAATCGCCATTGGCTCAGTATCTAAATGCGGCTTTTGTTCGTCCCATTGCGCTACAACTCTATCAATATCCTCCATACCTCACCCTTATCATTTGGCACTCAAAACACAGCTAAAAAACTAAACGTAAAGATACTTCATAAAAAGGTACTTTACAAAAATAACTTAACAGTCCAGAATCGGCACTTATCTTTACATGAAGATATTTAACATAAAGGTAGTTTATGAATATTTTACTGGCTATGATCCCTGCATTCTTTTGGGGTACCACTTATGCGATGACCCAACTTACTTTGCCAGACTGGCCACCATTATTACTCGGTGCCCTTCGTGCACTGCCTGCAGGATTGATTCTACTGGCGATTAAACCGAGCCTACCGCAAAAAACCGACTGGTCTATTTTAATTAAACTCGGTGCCATTAACATTGCGGTATTTTTCAGTTTGATTTTTATCATGGCACTGACGCTGCCATCGGCTATTTCTGGCATCGGGATGATTTCAGTGCCGGTATTCGCAATGTTATTTCATTGGGTAATCAGTAAAAAACGTCCTAATTTGCTACAAGCACTGTCTGGCGCGGTGTTAATTGGCTTAGCTTGGATGCTGTTTGACCCAAGCTCCATTAGCTTAAACCCCATAGGATTAGTCGCAATGTTTGCCGCAATCAGCTGCATTATTATCGGCAGCACGATGACCAAAGCGTTAGGGTCGCGCATTCATTGGTGGACGATACTCACCTGGCAATTAATTATCGGCGGCACATTACTGTTGGTTGTTGTGGGTATTCAGGCACTCTTTTCGCCACAGCAATATATCGATGTGGTCAGTCAATTTAGTCTGACTAATGGCTTTGGTATAAGCTGGATAATCTTGCTCAATACCGTACTGGGTTACAGTATGTATGTGTGGTTACTGCAACGTATGTCTGTAGTCGACTTTACTTTTGGCGGCATTGCCAACCCAATAGCGGGCATCGTCTGCGGCCTAGTATTAATGGGCGAATCGTACACTCCACATCAATATTTATTGATGAGCGGAATGATTTTAGCCTCTATCGCGCCAACATTAATTCAGCTACTGCGCCCAAAAAAGCTCAGTACTACCGCGAGTGATTAACTGAGCCTATGGGCGAGTCATTGAGCTAATAACTACAGCAGAGCTCTTAACTGATTGAGTGCATCTACAGAGAAGCCTTGGTCATAAAAGTAAATCACTGTACCTTGCTCATTGAGTAGCACGACTCGAGTATTATTGGGATTTTCATTACCGGTAAAGGCTTGTACTTGGTCGCCATCTTTATAGATGGTGACCACACCTTTCCATAATGGTTTAGGTATGCCTGCACGCATGCCATTATTAATCAGAGGACTGAACATTCTAGGAAACAATCCCTGAATAGTCGGAACTTCATATACCGCCACTTGAGTTTGAGTCATGTCTAAGCCAATCAACCAGCGATCAATATCAAACTGTGAATCTTGCTTGTAACCAATCAACAACAGCGACATTTTACCTTGTAAATCGTCAGGAAAAGCCATCGACTCTTTTTCAAGTGTTTGCCCTATCACCGACGGAAAATCTTGCCCTGTAATAGCCTGGTTTGGATAACTGGTGCTACAAGCACTCAGCAGTACAACAGCAATAATCATTAAAAAACGCATCTGTAATCCTTGTTGATAAATAGCTTATTCAGTTATACGCAAGCAAACGGCAAAAAGATTGCTTGTTGCCAAATTCAGATAAAAATCGACTGCATTTACAACCAAATGTAACCGTTGCAGCATATTTTTACCCAAAGTATAAACATGTCATTCAGCTAGCTATTAACTAGCTGCCATTCCTCAATGGTTTCTCTATTCTCCGTGCTCCCCCTCTGTTTTCACCTTTGGTTAATTCATCAAAATAATCCTGCCTATATACACGTTAAACTTAATCTTAAATAACACCACGCTTTTGTTGCAGTCAGTTGATAATGTGCCCAAATCGATATCAATTCAGTTTTTACCTTAGCAGGTAAGCGTGGCGGATATATTTTATGACTCTATCTATAAACTCAATCAAATTACTGGCTAAAACACTGTAGTTATAGGTATTATGTTGCTGATTTAAAAGCATGATTCTACATCATGATTTTTATTAACTTAATGACTATCAAGGAATGGTATCGCCATGGAAAGAGGCACCTTAATTCGCTGGAACACCGAAAAAGGCTTTGGTTTTATCAAGCCAGAAACCGGTGATAATCAAGATGTCTTTATTCACATCTCAACCCTAAAGCACATGGCCAGAAAGCCTATGGTTGGCGATGAGATACTATTTCATCGCGAGAACCAGCCTGATGGCAAAGTTAAAGCCGTAAAAGCCAGTATTGAAGGCGTGGCTGTTGTGTCTAACACAACCCGTCCAGCGTCTCACACTGGTCAACATCATCGAAACAGCCCATCTCATCATGACGAAAACTACCACTCAAGTCCCGTGCTTGGCCGCTTAATCATGCTTATTATCTTCCTCGGCATCGGGATTTTCGGTTATAAACAATATCAAAAATATGAGCAATATGAACCAATAAACAACACACCGACTTTTACCCAAGAAGCTCGTCAAGAAGTCAGATATCAGCCAACGACTCGTCCTATTCAAACTGCACCAGCACAAAACAATTTCCGTTGCGAAGCAGGTAAAACTCACTGTAGTCATATGCGATCATGCGCAGAAGCGAAGTTCTACTTAAAAAACTGTCCAAATACAAAGATGGATGGCGGCCGAAATGGAAAAGGTGACGGAGTTCCATGTGAAAGGCAGTTCTGTAATTAAACATTAAGAAATGAGTCGTAGAAAGCTGGTTCTGGCTAACCGCTTGCTTGGGCACTAGAGTGCTAAATCTTAGACCTTAGGTATGAGTCTTTAGATTCTAGGCTTCAGGCATAAGGTTCCAGCCAGCCTTTATCTATGTGTCACAGGTGGCTATCGCTATTTTTTCGCCTGCTTTCGATACTGGCTTGGGGTTATATTTTTGCAGCGCTTAAAGCTGTGGCTAAAATTGGCCCCATCACTAAAACCAAGGCGTTCGGCTATTTCATCAAGTTGCATCGGCGTTAATAATAACGCTTCGGCTATGCCAAAACGCACATCGTCACGCACCTGGCGCCAACTGGTTTGCTCTAGTGTTAGTTGACGATGCAAAGTGCGAGTCGTTCGAGCTAAATGCTGGGCGATATCTTCCATTGATGCTGTTAAGCCTAAGTGTACTAAGGTGTCTTTGACCAACTTAGCAACAGGTTTCCAGTTTTGCTTTTGTTGCAGTAGCTGGTTGCATTGCGCCTCACATAATCTGACGGTGGCTTCATTAGCTTTTAATAATGGCAGATCTAATAGCGGTGCTAATCCAGTAAAACCGTTATAACTAGCATTGAATTGGATCTCAGCACCCAGTTTTTGCTTTATATCCTCGAATGACAAGCCTGCGGGCTGAGGTGACGTAAACTGCAATTTTATCGGCAAGTCGTTACTTTCAAATACTTCTCGTTGGATCATCGCAGCGCCCAACATGTCTCTGACTAACACCAGTTCACCTAACTCACCAGGAATGTCGCATGAGAACCTTAGAGATAAATCATCTTTAAGCTCAGTTAATGTTATCTGTGAAAAAACATAGGTTAAATCTAGATAACGTAAGCCTAATTCAATCGCCTTTCTCGCAGTGCTGCTCGCCAATAGAGCATAACCCATGATGCCATAACTGGTCAGGTGATAACGGCAACCAAGCTCCATTCCGACCTTAAATGGGCATGAAGTATTGAGCATGAGGTTATTTAACACCTGTAATTCTTGTTTTTCTTCAACCAGTTGCTCGTGGTCAGTTAATTGGGCCCCCGTCAAACCAGACCCTTGCAGCAACCGCGCTTGCTCAATTCCAAGCTCAATGCCATAGGACACAATAATTTGCACACTGGTAATACTGCGAAATGTCATAACTTAAGGCTGCCATGTCTTAAAATCACAAATATACGTCCCTTTAGCGCGTAGATCAATGAACAATAGTTTCCTATGCTGGATAGATAATACAATTTATTAACAACTGTTGAATGATCCGCTATTGAGAAATTAATGCTCAACGTAACAAGTAAAAATACAGATGACTAATAACAAAAGCTAACAACAACCAAGCACGTTAATAAATAACCATAACAAGAATAGAGGGCATCATGACCCAAGTTAAACGAAATCCTACTGTGGTGATCATTGGTGCAGGTATGACGGGCATCTTAATGGACATTAAATTGCGCCAAGCTGGCATCACCGATATTGTAGTATTGGAGAAAAAAGACTGCGTGGGCGGCACATGGCGAGAAAATACCTACCCTGGAGCGGCCTGTGATGTACCCGCTCACATGTATACCTATTCATTTGAACCTAATCCAAATTGGAGCCGCTTTTTTGCCCATGGACCAGAGATTAAACAATACTTTGAGCACGTAGCAGATAAATATGATGTTAAACGAGACATTCGCTTTAACGAAGCCGTTACCGATGCACAATATGCCAATGGCAAATGGACGGTAAAAACCAGCCAACAGCAAACCTACATCGCTGATTTTATTGTGTGCGCCACCGGCATTTTGCACCATCCACAATTTCCAGACATTCCCGGATTAAAAGATTTTAAAGGTACAACATTCCATACCGCCCAATGGAATCACAATGTCGACATATCCGCCTCTACCCGTGTTGGAGTTATCGGTACTGGGTCAACGGCCGCACAGGCCATACCCGAATTGATTAAAACTGGTGCTAAGGTTTCAGTTTTTCAGCGTACACCACAATGGCTAATGCACCTGCCCGATTTTACCTTTTCAAAAACCAGCCGAAAGTTAATGGTTCGCTTTCCCATCATCACCAAAATTCATCGCAATATGGGCAAGTTTTTTCTAGAACATTTTTTTACCAAAGCAGTCACGGGGCACTTTATCCAAAAGCATGCGTTAAATTTTTTGTGTAAAGCCAACTTACGATTAAGCATTAAAGACAAAACCTTACGCGAAAAGCTACGACCTCATTATCAAGTAGGTTGCAAACGGGTCATTATCAACACCACCTTTTATAGAGGCATTCAAAAACCCAATGCAGAGTTAATAACAGAGGGTATAGAGCGCATAACTGAAACAGGCATTATCACTAAAGACGGTAAACACCATGAGCTAGACGTATTGGTGTTATCGACAGGTTTTAATGCATTTAATTTTATGCGCCCCATGAATCTCATTGGGCGTAACAATTTGCACATTGATAAAGCCTGGGCTCATAAAATCAAAGCATATCGATCAATGTTACTCAGCGACTACCCTAACTTTTTTTTAATGCTCGGCCCCAACACACCTATTGGTAACTTCTCCGTTATCGCCATGAGCGAGGTTCAAACTGACTACGTTATTAAACTGATCGATAAATGGCGAGAGCATGAATTTGATGAGTTTGAAGCCAAGCAACAAGCCATTGACGACTTTAATGCCTACGTAAAGGGAGGGTTAACGGGCACTAGCTGGGTTGGAGGATGCCAAAGTTGGTATTTAGATGCCGATGGCGACCCAATTTTATGGCCCTACACTTGGCAGCGATGGGTTGATGAAATGAAACAGCCGCAGATGGAACACCTTAATACCCGATCATTTTAATTGGCTTATTCACCTTTTCATCCTTACATATCCACCCGTATTGATTCACTCATGCTGATTGACTCATACTAGAAACAACCAGGTTTATGATGAATAAAAATACTATATTTATTACCGGCGCAGCTTCCGGCATTGGCTTAGCGACGGCAAGACACTTTCACAAAAAGGGCTATTGGGTCGGTATGGCCGACATCAATTTGGCGCAATTAACACAAGCCACCGAAATATGGGACAGAACTCGAGTACGGTTGTTTCAGCTAGATGTCAGTGATTTTTCACAAGTACAACACGCCATGGCTAAATTTTGTGCGGAACATAATAACTGCTTGGCTATATTAGTTAATAATGCCGGCATATTGGAAATAGGCCCCTTTGAAGACATCCCTATCGAACATCATCAGCGCACATTAAGTGTCAATGTCATCGGGGTCATGAATCTGTGTCATGCTGCATGGCCATATTTAAAAAATTCCGGCACAAGTACTATTATCAACATGTCATCAGCAAGTAGCGATTATGGTGTACCAGAATTAGCCAGCTATTCGGCCAGTAAGTTTGCCGTAAAAGCACTGACCGAGGCGCTGGAACTTGAGTGGAAAAAGTACGGCATCAGCGTATGCGATATCATGCCGCCCTTTGTGGCAACCAATATGCTTAAGGCACAGAAAAATAGCGCCAAAGTCATGCAACGACTCGGCGTGAATATCACCGCAGAACACGTAGTCGCTGTGATTGATAAACAAGTGAAACACCCTAAAACCCATAGAACAGTCAGTGTTTTTTATGGCCTATTGCATAGATTAAGTAACGTATCACCGGCATTTATCAATCGCCTAGCGATGAAGTGGCTAAGTCGATAAAACATGTGGTTTTAATCAGTTAACAATAATAAAAGGCTCTAGAAATGGATAACGTGAATAAGCCAACACCATTGTCACAAGACAAATCATCAACTGACAAGCCATCACTAAACGAACCACTGCAAGGCGAGCCGCTACAAGGCAAACGTCTACAAGCGCCCAAGCTTGAAGCGAAACAATTAATGGTCGCCAAGTGGTTATCATTAGCGCCGCTATACAAGTTGCCAGTCACATTATTCAGGTATGTCTTTCTAGCGATGGACCGAGTACTTGGGCTGACTAAAATTGAAATGGATAAGGTGATTAATTTAACGGTCCCGGTGAGTACTGGCACTCCTCTTTTGGGCACTATTCCTTTGAACGAACATAGCGCCAGCGATAGCAGCCATACCATCGCCAACAGAATAAAACTTCGCATCTACCATCCTAGCGCCACCAAACCTCAAAAAACCTTAGTGTACTTTCACGGTGGCGGCGGCGTTATTGGCAGTATTAACACTCACGATCACTTTTGCCGCTACCTGGCTAAACATGGCAACATGAACATTATCTCAGTCGGTTATCGATTGGCTCCAGAACATAAATTCCCCATCCCGATTTGTGATGCCATCGAAGCGTGGAACTATATCAACACTAACCATCAACAACTTAATATTAATCCACAGCACATTGGCGTGGGTGGTGACAGCGCAGGTGGGTATTTAGCATGTATCATCGGTTTACATTCACTGCAAACATCACTGCCAGTAAAGGCAAAAGTAACACCCGCATTTCAGTTTTTAATCTACCCAATGGTAGATTTACAAGGCTTAACCGAGTCTTATCGCCGTTTCAATAAACAGTTAATACTCACCCGCGATTTAATGGATTATTTCAGGTTAAAATATTTACACTCTCTCGACGAAGTCACTCTGCCATTAGTGAGTCCACTACAAGCAAAAGACATCAGCGAATCACCAAAAAGTTACATCTTAACCCTAGGTTACGATCCATTAAGAGACGATGGCATTGCATATGCCCAGCGCCTAAAAGCGGCAGGCATCAATACACAACATCAGCATTTTGATGATTGCATGCATGGCTTTATTTCAATCACAAAACTCAGCGCACGCGCCAAACAAGCCACTCATAACATCGCAATGGCATTAAACAGCTTTAATGAATGATCGTTATAGGTAACTGACAGCAGAACCGACTCTAGAAACCACCAACAGATGATAAAGTTTACTCAGACGCCATGTATTACAGGCTAACAAGCCAACTTATGCTAAAATGCGCCGATCAGCTTTATGAATGTGCAATTCTCATTTGTTTGACTGAGCGTAGTGACCCCTACCGTGATTAACTAATGAGGATACACCAATGAGTAAGTTAAATGCCGAAGAGCGTAAAGCTCGAGATAACGATCGTTTTTCAAAACGAGTGGATGAACGCAGAGTAAAAGGCGAAGATGTTGTTGCGTATGCACTTGCCAATGAAAAAGCGTTTAAGTTTCTGACCAAAGATGAGAAACACAGCCTTAAAGAAAGACAAGCGGCACTAGTAGAAGAAGTCAGCATTAAAAAACAGCAACAAGTTGAGCTTAAAAATCAGCAAGAATTAGACAAGGTTCAAGCTGAATTTACTGATACCGCGCAGTAAAACCCCATCAACAGCCATTGTTAATGATGATGGCTGACCACATTCAAATACTTATTTTTATAAATTCTAGTCTATAAAAATCGGTATTTGAAAGCTGGTGAAGCTCCACAGGCATGCGACTAAATTGAATCCACTCACTCCAATTCGACTTTCGCAATTTAATGGTCCATGTTTAAAAGTAATAGTCTGAACCACTTATTTATAGTCTAAAGATCAACGTTTCATTCCGGCTTATAAGCATTATCGCTTAAAAACCTTAGTGAATAGCAGCTAAAAACTTAACCACTAAATCTCACGTTTCGTACACACAAATAAGGCATTGCCAGATGCTAAATCCCAAGGGATGATTTTGTCGTAATCGTGTTCAAATATTTGAATATCGAAATACGGGCTTAACAATGCTTCAAGTTCAGTAAAGCTAGTGGCGACCATCGCATGCGAATCTTGCCATAACTGCGTCGCATCAAACTGGGTTTTGCCAATGCTTAGATTGAGCGATTGCATCTCACCTTCACCGCTGTAATGCCAACCCGATTCAAACACAAACTGACTATCTTCAAATTCGGCACTGTGTCTCACTAACGCCTTGTTATTGATTTTATGTTTATCAACGGTGTTAAAACAAAACAAGCCGCCGGTATTTAATGCCTTATGCACACTGGCAATACAGGCTTTAAGTGCCTCGATACCTTGTGAGTAGTGAATTGAGTACAAAAAGCAGGTAATCAGATCGAGTTTTTCTTCTACATAAAACTCAGTCATATTTTGCAAACTAAACTGCGCTTCAGGGCAACGACGCATAGCAATATCGAGCATGGGTTGATTGATATCAAGGCCACTGCTTTGAAACCCTAAGTCGATAAAATGCCTTACATGAGGCCCCGTTCCACAGGCTAAATCTAAATGCTGTTTACCACTGTTCCCCAAAAACTGATGCAAGCGCACTATGCTATTGCTTTGCTGCTGGTAATTAATGTCACAACACATTAAATCGTAATAACCGGACAAATCGGTATAAAGGGCATTGGTAGACATAAAAAGGGATCGGCGACATAGGCAAATTTAGGGTGGCGCATCATATATCAAATCGCACGATTGAGAAATAAGGAGTGAGAAATAAAGAATGAGAAATAAGCAATCAGAAATAAAAAATCGCTAATGACTAAAATCTAGCAAGCCTTCACTCACTAAAATACTTAAAGAAGCCGCTACGCCGTTTAATAACAGGGCATTTTGGGTAATCATCAATGAATAAGAATTTTGTACTGAACAGTTTAGGAAATAGTTTATTGGGATCTCGCATTCCCCCAAAAAGTGTACTTACATACACTTTCAGGGCGCAAAGCCGTCAACCCGCCATAAAGTGTAGCTTCATACACTGTTGATTAGTTCAGCTATTAAAAAGCCTCAATACAATTAAACATCGAGCCTTTATAAAATAGTGTTGAAGCAACGCAGTTATTGCGCATTAAGTCAGATGAAACGTTAAAGCAGGCTCACTTACTCTCTCAACTGACTCCCTCACTTAATCTCTCGCTAATCACAGATGGCGATCGCGCTAAAATGACTAACGTACCCATCGCATCAGCTCATTCGCATCTATTACCGCAAGCTGTCTTTCAGCTAGGCTTCCAGCTGAATCAAAGAGGAATAGTTCAGTTACTCGTGCGTTATGCTTGGCGATAAACGCATCGCCCTCAGGCGTTGCTGTTCTAGCAAGCAGAAAGTACACGTTATCACCAAGATGAGACCGAGCTTCATTCATCTGCTCTGTTTGGGTGATACTTGAAACAAGGTTAGGATCATAGACAAATACTACCGCAGGTTTGCCCGTACCAATTTGTTCAAGATTAGACGTAAACCCCTTGGGCATAAGCATTAGCAATAGCCCAAACAGCAATACTATGGATGCTATGACACTTATCGCAACCCAAGGCATTTTACGAGGCGCGTTGGTAGGTTTATCCATAATGATAGATCTCTCTTTTAAGTGTTGAAATACGTACCCAAGCAAAACAGTATAATCAATAAACCTGAGGCTTAGATTAAAAACGTCTGGGATGAATAGACAATAGGTGATTTAGACGGCAATAACGTTTACTCTGCCCTCACTAAATATCAACCACTAAGAACATAATGCAATACACTGTGCATTATGCAAAGTGTACAGGCAACACATCATCATGTGTGCCACTGCATGTCGGCGCAGTTAACGTTCATTTTGTTATTGTTTTAGAATGAGTGACTTGAGTTATTTCTACGTATTTTATCTGAAGGATTAATTTTTAATGGAAAAAGTGTTTGAAAGATTGATGTATGCATCGCGCTGGATCATGGCGCCGATTTATCTGGGATTAAGCCTAATCTTATTCGCTTTAGGCATAAAGTTCTTTCAAGAGATCTTTCATATTATCCCCAATATTTTCTCGATAAAAGAAGTTGATTTGGTGCTAATCACCCTATCGTTAATCGACATCACTTTAGTCGGTGGCCTACTCATCATGGTGATGTTTTCAGGTTACGAAAACTTCGTATCACAGCTTGATGTGGGCGAAAACAGTGAGAAACTCAACTGGCTTGGCAAGATGGACGCTGGCTCGCTAAAAAACAAAGTAGCAGCGTCTATAGTCGCGATTTCGTCTATTCACCTACTTAAAGTCTTTATGAATGCCGAAAATATCGCGAATGACAAAATCATGTGGTATCTGCTAATCCACATCACTTTTGTGTTATCAGCCTTTGCCATGGGATATCTGGATAAAATTACTAGGAAGTAATAGCAGAATTAAAAATAAGCCCCTATCAAATGGGGCTAGTTTTACTACCATTGCTTTAACAAGGTAAAAGATGCTTCTGAAGATAGACGCGTAAGAATGAAGTAATCTACTGAATGGTAGCTCCCACCTTCGACGGTATTACTGGTGCTCAAAAGCATATCCTCAATACCGTCACCATTATAGTCACCTTTAGCTCTTATATTAAGCCTTTGCGATCCTCCAGAATTATCAACAAAAATTGCGCTAGTTTCATCGATGGCTTCAACCTTCACGATGTGACTCATTTCATCCCAATTTGTGGCTACAACCAAACGACGCTCATCATCCTTCGAGATAATTAAAGCTAATTGCGGCGGAACACGTTTGGCAAAGTTTTGGTCCAAATTAACAACACTAAGGTAGCTTTGATGCGACGGCTTAAACAGAGATAATTCTTGCCATGACTTACATATTTTATAATCTATTATAACGGCCCCATAATCCGCAGACTGCGAAGCTTCATACCCTAAATCTATACTCGCAACTAAATCTGCGCAGGTATTAACCGTTAACTTCTTATGGTGATTATGTTTCAGCTCTGTTTCATAACCCCATATGTCTTTATGTAAAAGTTTGAAGTCATCAGCATTGTGTGTTTCCCTTGTTTGTTCGAGGAAAAACTCACCTGCATTTAATGGTAATGATGGTGCTATATTTCCCGTTGCACTCACACACCCAATCCCAAATACAGCTACAGATCCTACTACTAACATTACTTTTAATATCATTTTGCATTACTCAATAAATTACGCACATAAAAATTACGATCTGTACTCAGCTGATGTCGATTAGATTCCAATGCCGCTTTTTTGAAATCACTAGCCTTTATATGTATATTAAAATTAACAAATTTATTACTCAACCTTGTCAATCCAAGATTAAAAATCATATCAAATAATGCTAGCTTAACATCGTCAGGGTAAGTCGAGAACGTAGGGTATCCATAGAGACCTTTTAACTCTTTTTCAAAATTTACAATATGAGAGTCCCTAATTACATCAATATCTGTATTAAGAAGTTCCAACTTAGTAAATTTTTTGTAATAAGCAGCATTAGGTAGTTTCTGTGCGCCCTGAACTCTAACCCATTGTGCTTTTATGAGGTTAAACTCATCTTCAATCTGCTGAGCGGTTGCGGGCACACGCGTACTACTAACAAAAAAAGGTACCTTTTGAGCAGCCTGAACATCGGTCATCATATGCCCAACACCTACAGTGACTTGACCGACAGTATCTAAATACATATGCGGTACACGCCCCTCATATTTCTCTAGATTTTTCTTCAAAATCACTTTGAGTGAACCTGAAATAGGTACTACTAAAGCCGCCAAATGTGCACTTAATTTTTCGTTAAACTTACGATGGGAGCGACCGTTTACATCGATTTTTCCGTCAGGACGAACCATGCCAACAGGTTTACTTTGAAATATCTTAATCGCTGCGACTGTTTTTGAATGCTCTGGACGAGAACCCAATCTACCGTCCTCAACCAGTTTTCTTGTAGGTGGTATAAGTCCTAATAAATTATTTAGTGCTCCCTGCACGGCTTTCACATCATTTGGTGTATTTACACCGCCCACCCCTACAGATTGAGTGATTATTAACTTAGCCATTGTTACTCCTTGTAAATGTCTAAACGTTTTAATTAGCACTGACTTATAAAATTTGTAACTTATTAGTGCATCTAAACAAAATCTAGAAAATCTATAGAAAGAATATACTTGAAATAGTAAACAGGTTAAATCATCAGAAATGATAGCTTTAAAATTAAAAACAATTACTTATGATAGTTTTAGAATAGATTTATTATTCGTCAGGGAATCTCTGAGCGATTGTAGATATCCAAAGCTGAATAGAGCAATCATTTTATTGATCACCTCTCAAAAGGCATAATATTAAATTAGCAGAGGTATCACTAAATCTGACTCAACTAAATTACATTCACTTTATTATTACAACTCAACAGCCTTTACTTCAGCCGTCATATCAAGATAGCGTTGGCACCTTGTCATGAGTTGCTGGCGATAATCTGCCACAAAAGCATGTTCATCTTTATCAAGCGTTGGAAGCATCGCAATCACATCATCTATCACTTGCTCTATTTTGGTTGCCATCTTTGTTAAATTACTGACTAATAATGGTCGTGGTAAATTCAGTTCCTCGGCGAACGAGGCCAGTTGATAAGCATAAATTTTATTAGGATCGAATTCATCATCGATAGCCATTGCCATCTCCTGTTCGAAATCCTTATACATTGCCACATTGACTAAGTCATACCAGGGGGTCGGTACCATCCCTGTGGGAGTCATGAAAAATGAGTAGTTTTTGCCATGGGCATCAGCATTACCGCTCAGTAAATTAAATAAAGCCCACTGCAGCATATTTTGTTTAGCAGCTGCAGGATTAGTGCACTCACTGGCGAGGCTAAACAAACGAGCAAAGCTTACGCCCTCTCGAATACCTTTCACATCACGACCGGTGCCAAAGTTACGCTCGTATTTTTTGCTAACACTGAAACCCAACGCTTGGCAGCTATCAACCATGTGCCGTCTCAAGACTTTTTGAGCCTCTGATATATAACGACGATCAAAGCGTTCGACACAAAGGGATTTATGTTGACCAAACTCGACAATATCGACATTAGCAACATCGTTACCAATAGCCTTAGCCAAGCTCATGGTAAGAAACTCGTTAATCACTAAATGACGGTATGGTGCAAACTTCAAAATATGTGTGGATGCCAGCGAACCGTCACCAAAGCCAAAAGTATTGCCATTATAAAACAGGTTTAGTTTGGACTGCACCCCAGCGACTGACAGCCTTGGTTTTCCGTCCCACACTTCCATTGGCCATAGCTGCGGATCATCAATTCGCTTAATCACTTCATCAGCACTTATCTCCCTTAAGGCTGTTGCCGGTAGCAATGTTCCTTTTGGCGAAAAAGCGATTGCACCCGCGGTATCAAGGCCGATACCACGAATAAGGGCAAACGTATTACCACGAGATACCCCTAGCGATTCAATTAAATATTCTAAGCCTTTATTTTCGGGTAATAGGTTTACTAAAAACATCGCAATTTGATGGCTGTTAGCGGTTCCATCTAAGGGGACCATCGGCGAAATGGGAAAACCCCTTTGTTGCCAATCATGGGTGTATTGAACAGTGAATGTCTCGGTCGCGGGGTCAAATGACAGCTCACCAATTATCTGATCGCCAAGATGCATATCCAAAGTCAGTTTTTCAGCTGTACTCATCATTAGTACCAGCCATTAGAGTATGCATCACTATGTTGTGCCGCCAAAATGCTAATCCCCAAGCCATTAAGAATTTTGAACACTGTCGAGATATAAACATCTTCGCCTTTCTCGACACGAATTAACGTCTTTTTGGTCACGCCACACAGCATCGCCGCTACATCTTGAGTCAGTGCCGCATTGTTTCTGGTTTCTTTAATGAGTAAACCCAAAGATTGTTGATTGAGTGCAGGTGTCATAACGTTAGTCCAAAGTGTACTTTGCTACACTTTAGCTCTGAATGCTTGATATTTCAACAGCAAAGTGTAACAACCTACACTTTATTGTAATCTCCCCTGTCAAGATCAACAAAAGTGTAGTTAAGTACACTTTTTAATTATCTAAGTCGCCAAACGAGTTATAAGTGTAGGTTGTTACACTATCGAATCAATTACGCCCTACGTTTAAAATTAACACTGGCTTTTTTATCAGCATCATAGATATTATGAGCTTGATTATTATCAAGTTATGAATGGATGCTGTTGGTAAATGATTCTTAAAACTAAAACACTACAAATGACCAAAACGCCGCAAACGATTGCGGGTCAAAAACAGGAACAAGATGTAGCTTTCTTCTTACGCCGTGCATTTAAAGATCATCCTGAAGTACTGGTTATTAACGACTTCAAATTCAGCTTTAATGATGAAACTGCTCAAATCGATCACTTGATCGTGTATACCTATGGCTTTGTGCTAATTGAATCAAAAAGCATTAAAGGTCACGTTAAAGTGAACAACCAAGGCGAATGGACACGCAGTTATAACAACCAATGGTCAGGTATGTCTTCGCCCATCAAGCAAGTTGAGCTGCAACAAGCCTTGTTGCAAGAAATGCTCAAGCATCATAAGAATGACATATTAGGTAAGTTACTGGGTATAAAGCAGCAAGGCTTCAATGGACGCTGCTGGCATTATTTATGTGCGGTATCCAGTAATGCTGTGATCGACCGAAAAACCATGCCCAAAGAGATTTCGGACAAACTGTATAAAACTGAATTTTTGGTCGATGAGCTCAAAAATATCATGAATCTTAAACACAAACTGATCCGCTTGGTCAGTGTCACCGACACTCGACCAGACTTTAGTCAGCAAGAACTCGATTCAATTGGTCAATTTCTTATTAGCCAACATATCGATTCAAATACTCAGCAAACTGAAGCCGCTCCGGCACAACAAAAGCAAATCCAACCGATACCAAATACACCAGAATTTAAACCAGAGCTTGAGCAAGGGCCTAAACCAGCATCAGCGCCCACTCATCATCTAGCTCAATCTACTGTCGCAATACTTGCACCAGTAGCAGCATTCGCGCCTGAGCAACACCCCATAATAAGCTGCAAACATTGCGGTGAATCAACACAATACACCCCGATGTATGGCAAATTCGGTTACTACATCAACTGTAACCAATGCAGCAAAAATACATCGATGAAATTACCATGCCCACAATGCATGAGTAAAAACACCGAAGTCACTAAGCGCAAAGAAACCTACACCTTGAATTGTGTGGATTGTGGATTTGAAAAGCAGATTATTTAGATGGTAGAAAGTTAATTCTGGCCTTATAAGGGTATGGTTACTTGATATCCGTTAACATCAAGTCTATTGATTTCATAATTAAGGTACAGATATGGAAAACGACTTAAACATATCAATACAAGGGTTTAACAGTAAACATGTCGCCAAAGAAATAGGCAATCTAACCCTTGAAGTGATAAAAGCATTAGATAATAAATATGCATTAGACATAACTAAGTTAAGACAAGTGATTATTTCTTGTGATTTCCCAGCTGCACTGGCGAAAATTGCAAGTGAATTCAACCATCAGTCTTCACCAACATTTACAAATAGCAAGCAAGCTACCGCAATAGCACAGTTGTTAATTAAATCATCTGGTAGTAGCCAACCACTTGAATACGCATTGGTTTTGTGTGTTAATTTCTTTTCAGACATTATAAATTCTGACGGTTCTGTATCACTAGATAATGTGGCTCCAGTTATACACCGTATACATCATGAGCTAGTTCATGTTCATGAGATGAATATAAATTCACTGGATCAGTCAAGACTAATAGATGATTTTGACGATGCATTCTTAATTACAAGCAAAAGTGCATGGTCTGAATACTTAGCTAACTGCATGTCTTCGCCGAGCGCTACAGATGACAATATTAACATTGTGCTTAATACCCTAGAAGCGACATTAAATGATGTTCCAAATGAAATTGAAGATTTAATCAATAACTACCAAGCTGGTCTTTTACCTTTGGATACGATGTACAACAGCGTCTCAAAAAGAATCAGGCTTATTGCCAATATGTATGGTTACGCTCAAGGTTATATTCACACTCTAGATATTGATATGGATAGTCATTTCCCTACTCTTCTAAAGTTACTATCTTCATCAAAACTAGCGGAACAACTTTCAAATTTAGGTGAAGCGTTTACCTCCATAAAGGTAAAATTTGACCTCAGTGGACTCGATGACTTTGATGATTTCGGCCTCGCAAAAAATGCAATCATTAGCATTTATGATTCTTTTGGACTGCGTATTGAGAGGAATATTGAGCCCGGCATGGGGTTGTACATCCATGTTTGCTAAGTAATAAGGTCACTTTATATAAATAAGATTGTCAGGTCTTATTTATAATTCTATGCGCACTTGATAAATTAATTCCCACCAATTCTGCTATCAATCGCTTAGAAACCCAGATAACTAATAACAAAAAGCCCCGATACAGTTAAGTATCGGGGCTTTCTCTTTTCTTTTACAAGAAATTCAGTTCTAGGCTTTAGAACGACAATGTATATAGCGCAGGATAAATCGTGTTAGAACAAGGCGCTTTACCACGACGTTTAGCTTTCTTAAACGAGTGGTGAAGCAACGCAGTTATCACCGATTTAGACCAGCTAGATTACATCATGCCGCCCATTCCGCCCATACCACCCATTCCGCCCATATCTGGTGCAGAATCTTGTGGTACTTCAGCAATCATCGCTTCTGTTGTGATCATAAGACCAGCAATAGATGCGGCGAACTGTAGCGCGCTACGAGTCACTTTAGTTGGGTCTAGGATACCCATTTCTAACATGTCACCGTAAGTATCGTTACCCGCGTTGTAACCGAAGTTACCTTCGCCGTTTTTAACAGTGTTAGCCACAACTGATGCTTCTTGACCTGCGTTAGTTGCGATTTGACGTAAAGGCGCTTCCATAGCACGCAGTGCGATTACTACACCGTGCTTTTGGTCTTCGTTCAATACTTCAACATCTTTAATTTTGCTTGCTACGCGAACAAGGGCAACACCGCCACCGGCGACCACACCTTCTTCAACCGCTGCGCGAGTTGCATGCAATGCATCTTCTACGCGAGCTTTTTTCTCTTTCATTTCAACTTCTGTTGCTGCGCCAACTTTGATTACTGCAACACCGCCAGCTAATTTAGCCATACGCTCTTGTAGCTTTTCTTTGTCGTAGTCTGAAGTTGAATCTTCAACTTGTTGTTTGATTTGCGAAACACGTGCAGAAATTTGCACTTGGTCGCCACTACCATCGATGATTGTAGTGTTATCTTTAGTGATGATTACGCGCTTAGCTGTACCTAAATCTTCTAGCGTGGCTTTTTCAAGTTCTAGACCGATTTCTTCAGCGATAACAGTACCGCCAGTTAGGATAGCAACGTCTTGAAGCATTGCTTTACGACGGTCGCCAAAACCAGGAGCTTTAACAGCAGCAACTTTAACGATGCCACGCATGTTGTTCACAACTAGTGTTGCTAATGCTTCGCCTTCAACGTCTTCTGCAACGATAAGCAATGGCTTACCTGTTTTAGCTAGACCTTCAAGGATTGGCAACAATTCACGGATATTAGAAACTTTTTTGTCTACTAATAAAATGAATGGGCTGTCTAATTCAATGCTGCCAGTTTCTGGCTTGTTGATGAAGTATGGTGATAAATAACCACGGTCAAACTGCATACCTTCAACAACGTCTAATTCGTTTTCAAGCGCTTGGCCTTCTTCAACGGTGATAACGCCTTCTTTACCGACTTTTTCCATTGCGGTTGCAATGATATCGCCGATTGACTCGTCAGAGTTAGCAGAAATTGTACCTACTTGAGCAATAGCTTTAGTGTCTGAACATTCTTGAGAAAGTAGTTTAAGTTCAGCAACGGCTGCGATAACCGCTTTGTCGATACCGCGCTTAAGGTCCATTGGGTTCATACCCGCTGCAACTGCTTTTAGGCCTTCAACAACAATAGCTTGTGCTAATACTGTTGCAGTAGTGGTACCGTCACCAGCAGCATCATTGGCTTTAGAAGCAACTTCTTTAACCATTTGTGCGCCCATGTTTTCGAACTTGTCTGTTAGTTCGATTTCTTTAGCAACTGACACACCATCTTTGGTGATCATTGGCGAACCAAAGCTTTTATCTAAAACAACGTTACGACCTTTAGGGCCTAAGGTTACTTTAACTGCGTTGGCTAGGATGTTAACGCCTGCAAGCATTTTTACGCGTGCGTCGTTACCAAATAAGACTTCTTTTGCTGCCATTTTTTGATGTTCCTTTAAATTTAATGATTAATTGGAAAGTCGATTGATGCGTGAGGCTTAGCCTACTACTGCCATCAGGTCAGCTTCTGACAGGATTAACACTTCTTCACCGTCAATTTTTTCTTTCTTCACGCCGTAACCTTCATTGAAGATCACCACGTCGCCCACTTTAACGTCAAGTGGTGTAACTGTGCCATTTTCTGAAATACGACCGTTGCCTACTGCAAGGATTTTACCGCGAGTTGATTTTTCTGCTGCGCTGCCTGTAAGCACGATACCGCCTGCAGATTTAGATTCAACTTCTAAGCGTTTAACGATAACGCGGTCATGTAATGGACGAATATTCATCTATGAACTCTCCTAATGATTTGATGCCCAAAAAGCGAGGCTATTGACTAACAAATAAGGGTTTCCCCCTTGATGCATGTGATATGGGGGTGATTGGTCACAGATCCAAGGGGAATTTTAAAAAAAATTGCACTTTTTTTACGTCTGTTTTATTAAAGCAATGCTAATCCTGATAGAATTCGGCTCCTTTGAAACATCAAACGTTTGAGAATAGATGAAAGACAGACACGGGTTGCTCAGCGCACCTATTGGTCGTGTACTGCTTAACATGACTTTGCCTAACCTGATTGGGATTATGACCATTCTAGGTGGCAGTCTGGTGGACATTTTTTTTATTAGCCAGTTGGGTACAGATGCACTGGCAGCAGTGAGCTTTACGTTTCCGGTAACCTTAGTGATTACGAGCATCGGCATTGGTATTGGCGCGGGTGTGTCTACCAATCTTGGCCGCTTGATTGGGTCTGGCCATGCGCCCGAATCCAGAGTGTTTTTATTTGATGCCTTGTGCATGACACTGCTTATTATTTGGGGTTTGTCGATACTGGGCTGTGTGTTTATTGAACCTATTTTCAGTTTACTTGGGGCCAACAGTGCCAGTTTGCCATTAATTAACGACTACATGTGGTACTGGTATTTAGGCGCTCCGGCATTGGTGTTGTTAATGGTGGGTAATCAAGCCTTACGCGCCACGGGTGACACCCACTCACCGGCTAAAATTATGATGTTAGCCGCGATTGTAAACTTGATCCTCGACCCGTTACTTATCTTCGGCATTGGCCCTTTTCCGCGTTTAGAAATTCAAGGCGCTGCTATTGCGACCACACTATCCTGGTTAGTGGCAATGTCATTAGCGGGCCACTTAATTATTGTAAAACGTAAACTGGTTCAGTTTACTGAGTTTGATGTGGGTCGATTAATTTTACATTGGAAAGTCTTATCCCATATTGCTCGCCCTGCCGCATTAATGAATGTGATTAATCCTATTGCCAACGGCATTATAATGGCAATGTTGGCACGGATTGATCATGCTGGTGTGGCTGCTTTTGGTGCTGGAATTAGGCTTGAGTCGGTACTGTTGATTGTGGTGATGGCACTGTCGTCGAGTTTAATGCCGTTTATTGCCCAAAATTTAGGTGCCAACCAACCTGATCGCGCCAAAAAAGCCTTATTGATGTCGTTGCGATTTGCTTTTGTATTTCAAACAATCTTGTTTATTCCGCTGTATTTTTATGCCGAACCTATCGCAAGATTGTTTACTCACGACCCACTGGTTATTGAGTGGCTGAGTTTTTATATTATGGTGTTGCCTGCCTCTTATGGGCCACTTGCCATTGTTATTATGGTTGCCACTAGCTTAAATGCTTACCATAGGCCGTTGAGTTCACTGGTGATTAACTTATGCCGCTTAATGTTATTAATGTTACCGTTGGCGGCGCTAGGCTCGTATGTTGGTGGGGTGAAAGGGATTTTATTGGCATTACCCATTGCTAATACATTGATGGGGATAGCTTGCTATTACCTTGCGACGCAAATTAGCGAACCAAAAGAGATTAAGCACACAGTGCCTTGTTCAGATAACTCATTAGCCACTGACGGCGAGCAAGACGACAAAAATAAATCAGCCTCTCGCCTTGGCGAATATTAAACTGTGTTAATAATGGCAGCCACACTTGCTTTTTAAACTGTGTCGGTGGATTAATAACACTATATTACTGGTAAAAAATCTTGGTTTAACATGAAAAAATCCATTTACGCCGCCATGCTTTCTGGCATTGTTTGCCCTGGCAGTGGCCAGATCTGGCTAGGTCAAAAGCTACTCGGCTGGGGGTTTATCAGTGTCAGTGTGGTGTGTATTTTGGTGATAATGGATCAAATTATTAGCCGTGCACAAGTGATTGCGGAGCAAATTTTAGCGGGTAATATCAGTAACGATTTAACCTCCATTTATGCCGCGGTATCCAACGTAGCCCTCGACGCCAGTAACTCAACCATGCCAGCACTCACTTGGATATTTATAGCCAACTGGGGATTAAGTGTCGCCAGTGCATTTTGGTTTGGTGCTCAGCAAGATAAGCAACTCCAGCTGCAAGCCGATTCCGAGACAGAAGCATAAACAAAAACAGCCGAGCAATGCATCTGCACTAGTCGGCTGTTTTACCTTGTTTTTTTATCACGCGCTAAACGCGGCGCTCAATAAAACCAGCTCTACACATCACGGCAAATCACAGATCAAACTTGGTCTTGTTAAATAAGCTGGTATTACCATAATGTGTATTAAGATGGTGTGTCATAAGCGGTGCGTATTAAGACGGCTTGTCGTCATCTTTAGGCTTAATAGGCTCGACATCTATAATATCGTCACGATTTTCGTCATGGCGCTTATCTTTAATATCATCACGATCATTGTTAATGTCATCATCAAGATCAACTACTTCAATTTGATGGCTACGTGGACGTTCATTTTTATGTTCAAAATCACCGTCGAAGGTGTTGCCCTGTTGATCAAATGGCTTTTGCCCTGCAAATGGGCCGGATTGACCAAAAGGACTTTGTCCGCCACCAAAACCAGGAGGAATACCACCATTAGCCACAACACGAAGTTGCATGCGTTTATATAAAAATGCCGCAATAGGAGCGCGGGTAAATGGGGTTAATAAAATTAAGCCAATAAAGTCGGTAACAAAACCAGGAATAAGCAATAACACCCCAGCGGCAGCCAACATCATACCTTCAACAATTTCTTGCCCTGGTGCTTCACCTCGGGCTAATTTTTGTTGCACGCTCATTAAAGTACTTAGGCCTTGGCTGCGTACTAATGACACACCTACAATCGCGGTAAATAACACTAGCGCGACTGTGGTCCATGAACCGATTGAGCTGGCTACTTCAATGAGTACATTGAGCTCAATAACCGGTATTAAAACAAATATTAACAATAAAATAAAAAACATATTGGCCTCTAAGGATCGCTTTTTGATAGAGTGACGACTTATAAGATAACAGAGTGGCGACCTGTAAAATAACCGTTGCCGATGAAACTTAAATGGGGGTGAACGGGTCTCTTTTCAAGACGCGTCACGAATATCACCTCAGTTTAATGAAAATGCGTTTAAAAAAGCGTACTGTGATGACCTTGCGCATGATAACAGCATTAACTTAAGTAAACTTTAAGACAACTTATGTATAAACCTGAACAGCTACTTATTTTTACCACTTGCCCAGACGCTGACATTGCTTGTCGCATTGCGACGGCATTGGTAGAAGCAAAGTTGGCGGCGTGCGTACAAATAGGCCAAGCCGTTGAGTCAATTTATCAGTGGGACAATAACATTTGTCAATCACACGAAGTGCCGATGCAGATAAAATGCATGACAACTGATTACCCTGCAATTGAACAACTCGTGATCACAATGCATCCTTATGAAGTACCAGAATTCATTGCCACTCCGATTATCGGTGGTTTTGGCCCTTATTTACAATGGATAAAAGACAACTCACCATCATGAAAAAACTCGTTGCCATATGCCTTACATCATTGTTAATGATGTCATCAATTTTACTCGCGCCAGCAGCACACAGTGCTAATGTGTTGAGTAATAAATTCAGCTTTTTAAGCAGCGAACCTGAGTTAATGAAGGTTAACGATGCTTTTGTGTTTGATTACCAACAACAAGGTAATCAACTCAAAATCAATTTTGTGATTGCTGAAGGCTATTATTTATATCGCGACAAGCTGCAGTTTTCGGTCGACGGTGCAGTGATTGGCGATATTGAATTACCTCATGGTAAAAACCATCACGACGAATACTTTGGCGACCAAGAGGTGTTTTACTCGTTTGTTGAAATCCCTATCGCATTTAAAGAAGCCCAAGCCGATGCGGTATTTCATGTCACCTTTATGGGTTGTGCAGAAGGTACCTTATGTTACCCGCCGACCAAACACGATGTAACATTAACAGCGATTGAAGCAAATGACGGCACATTAAGCAGTAAAAAAGTGATTGGTGCACCTGATGACGCGCAAGCATCGACAACGGCAACCGATGCTCCTGCAGCACCCATTACTCAGCAAGACACGTTAAACCAAATGCTCCAAAACGATAGCCTATTATGGACCTTGGTGATTTTCTTTGGTTTAGGTATTGGCTTAGCATTAACACCATGTGTGTTTCCGATGTACCCTATTTTGTCGGGCATTATTGTTGGCCAAGGTAAGAAGTTATCTACCGCTAAAGCCTTCACTCTATCAATGGCCTACGTACAAGGCATGGCGATTACCTACTCTTTATTAGGATTAGTGGTTGCCTCTGCCGGACTTAAGTTTCAAGCAGCCTTGCAACACCCAGCCATTTTGATTTTCTTAGCGGTGATGTTTGTGCTGCTAAGCTTGTCAATGTTTGGCATGTACGATTTAAAACTGCCATCGAAGTGGCAAGAAAAAATGAACTCGATGTCGAACAACCAAAAAGGTGGCAACCTTATTGGTGTGTTTATGATGGGGGTGATTTCAGGTTTAGTCGCTTCGCCTTGTACCACGGCGCCGTTATCTGGCGTGCTGATTTACGTGGCGCAGTCTGGTGATTTACTGCAAGGCTTTTTAGCGCTGTATGTACTCAGCATGGGTATGGGTTTACCGTTATTAGTGATTGGTACTTCGGGTGGCAAAATCTTACCACGCGCAGGAGCGTGGATGGACATTATTAAAACCATCTTTGGTTTCTTACTAATTTCAGTCTCGATAGTAATGATTGGCCGTATTTGGCCTGGTTTAGTGTCCGATTTACTCTGGTCATTATGGGCAATATGCTTAGTCGCTTACTTAATGCATCAAAACAGGTTGTCAGAATTTAACTGGAAACAAAGCACTCGTGGGGTATTTTTACTACTGGCTTTGATGGCAAGCTTTTCGTATGGTTTCCAAGCAATCATGACAGGTTTTGGTCATAAAACCCCAGATATTACTCAAGCGGGTGTTGAAGGAAAAACTCAAAATAAAGAGAATCATTTTATTCGTATTAAGTCGCTTGAAGACTTAGAAGTTGAATTGGATAAAGCCAGCATTAGCGGTAAAACGGTGATGTTAGATTTATACGCCGACTGGTGTGTGGCCTGTAAAGAGTTTGAAGCGATTACCTTTAAAAATAAAGATGTCGCCACGCGCATGAGCCAAATGGTGCTATTGCAAGCTGACGTAACGGCCAGCGATGACATTGATATCACCCTTTTAGAACATTATGGCGTGTTAGGTTTACCTACCTTGTTAATGTTTAATAGCGATGGCAAACAGCGTGAAGATTTACGCGTTACTGGCTTTATGGGACCAAAAGACTTTGCCGCTCATTTAGATATCCTGCTAGCAAAGTAAATTAGCGAAAGGAATTTAGCGGGTTCATTAGGGTTTGTTGATCTTTCAAGGTTATTTTTGCAGCTAATTGTTGGCCATTTGTACAAGGCAGAGACTTTGATGTGTAGTTATTCTACATAAAAAGTTGATAACGCAGTAAAAATGACCAACAAACTCTGCCAGAAAGGTTCGGCTAAAAATGTTTTACTCTTTGTTGAATGAATTTTGCTTAGATGATTAGGCATCAATCCATTCGCCTCGATTAAATCGGTTTTAACTCGAACAAAATTCAACCAGAAAAGTTCAACAGACCCTAGCTAAAGCGCTATGTAAACCTCACCCAATAAACATTATGCAAAACAGCATCTTTAGTTACTAAAGATGCTGTTTTTTGCATTTAACGCATTAAAGTCATCGAAAGTTAACTTTTTTCTTATACAATAAGATTTTATCCCCCTCATTCAAGGCGCTTTATGGAACCCGCTATCCTGATTATCACCCTACTTTGCGGAATGCTTGTCAGCCGAGTGGGTTTACCGCCACTGATTGGTTATCTTGCTGCTGGTTTTGTATTGTTCACCTTAGGCATTGAAGACACTAGCTTACCTATTTTGCAGCAACTTGCTGACCTAGGTGTCACCTTACTGCTATTTTCCATTGGCCTTAAACTTGATCTTAAGAGCCTGTTTAAAGCCGAAGTTTGGGCCGGTTCAAGCTTACATTTAATTGGTTCGATTCTATTTTTTGTGCCAGTGCTGAAGTTGTTGGGCTTTTTAGGCATTGAGCAGCTCGACGGGTTCAGTTTCAATCAACTAATGCTAATTTCCTTTGCATTAAGTTTTTCCAGTACCGTATTTGCGGTAAAGGTGCTTGAAGACAGCGGTGACATGCAGTCACTTTATGGCCGAGTAGCGATTGGTATCTTGATTATGCAAGACATCTTCGCTGTGATCTTTTTAACCATTTCTAAAGGTAACATCCCGTCAGTTTGGGCGTTTGCATTGTTATTACTGCCGCTTGCAAGACCGCTTATTTATAAAGTGTTCGATCGCGTCGGCCACGGTGAAATGCTGGTATTGTTTGGCCTTGTGATGGCATTAGTGGTGGGCGCATGGTTATTTGAAGCCGTCGGTTTAAAACCCGATTTAGGCGCATTGATAGTGGGTATTTTATTAGCTGGGCATGCTAAATCATCCGAATTAGCCAAGTCGATTTACTTCTTTAAAGAGTTATTCTTAGTCGCCTTCTTCTTAACCATTGGGTTAAACGGATTACCCACATTGGCCGATATTGGTTTAGCGGCGATTTTAGTTGCGCTAATTCCAGTGAAAATTTTGATGTTTGTTTATCTGCTAACCCGCTTTAAATTGCGCTCACGCACATCGTTATTAGCCTCGTTTAACTTAGGTAACTACAGTGAGTTTGGTTTAATCGTAGCGGCAGTAGCGGCACACAAGGGTTGGTTACCACCAGAATGGCTGATCATTATTGCGGTAGCGTTAAGCATAAGTTTCTTATTTGCAGCACCGTTTAATAATAACGTCAGTAATATTTATCAGCGTTTTCAATCAAAATTAACCAAACTCGAACGCCACCCATTACACCCAGAAGACAGACAAATCCGTATTGGTAATCCACGCTTTTTGATCTTAGGGATGGGCCGTATTGGTTCTGGGGCATATGATGAATTACGCGCCAAATACACCGGCGAAATTTTAGGGATTGAACACAAACAAGAGCTGGTTGATTTTCATCGAAATGAAGGCCGTAATGTTGTACAAGGTGACGCTAGCGATACTGACTTTTGGGTCAAGCTTGAACGTGCGCCACACTTAGAGTTAGTGCTACTGGCAATGCCACATCACGCGGGTAATTTGTTTGCAGTGCAACAATTGCAAAAGCTTAATTACGAAGGGAAAATCAGCGCGATAGTGCAATACGCTGAAGATGCTGAGTCATTAAAAGAGTCTGGTGTTCATACTGTGTATAACTTGTATGAAGCTGCAGGCGCCGGTTTTGTTGACCATGTGATTAAAGAGCTACTCGATTCACCACCAGAACTGGTACCTGGTTCAGTTGTGGCTAGTAGTGATCAGCCAAACCAATCGGCAATAAACGATACGACATCTGAGTCGCCATCATAAAACTAATCGCCGATTATAAACGTCTAGATAACTCTCTAGGCGTTTTTGTTTACTACAGCGTATTTTCAATTTTGCTTCAGATAAAAAAATCTCCGTTACAGACACAGTAAAGTCATGCTATAACTCAAGTAACAAGTCTTTCCATGTCACCCTTTGTCGGATTTTTTGAAGTATGTCAAACCCTGCTCAACGCGCCACTAAATTATTTGTTCGTACATTTGGCACCAAGCCAGATGATTTATACCAAGCGCCCGGGCGAGTTAACATTATGGGTGAACATACCGACTATAACGAAGGCCTCGCATTACCCGCTGCAATTAACTTTCATACTGTTATAGCGGTAAAGCATCGCGATGATAATTTATTTCGCGCGGTGACAACCGCTTTCCCTGGGGAAATTAAGCAATGGCACTTTGGTGAAGAAGGCCCAGTCGCTGCAGGCGATGACTGGAGCCATTATCTCAAAAGTGTAACCGCTGCTATGAACCAATCGGGTTTACGAGCTAAGGGCTTAGACTTAGCAATTGTGGGTGACGTACCACTGGGAGCCGGTTTATCATCGTCGGCAGCACTGGAAATCGCTTTTGGTACCGCCATCAGTTATGCCAGCCAATTAAACTTATCTCCTATCGCTATTGCCCAATTAGCTCAACGCGGCGAAAGTCAATTTATGCTGTTAGATTGCGGCATGATGGACCAAATCATTAGCGCGATGGCAGAGCCTGATCATGCCTTATTGATTGATTGTTTAGAATTAGAAAGCGAATCGGTGCTATTACCAGAAGAACTTAGCTTAATCGTAATCGACTTAAAGCAAGACCGTCATGGTTTTACCCAACAATTTGAACAACGTAAGCAAGAGTGTAATCAGATAACCAAGTTACTTGGCCTCGATTCTTTGCGTGATTTATCATTGAGCCTACTCACGGCAGATAAAGAATTACTCAGTGATGTTCAGTTTCGTCGAGCACGCCATGTCATTACCGAAAATCAACGTACTAGTAATGCTGCCAGAGCTTTGCAACAAAACAATATTGCCCGTTTTAGTCAGTTAATGGCACAGTCTCAAGCATCAATGCGCGATGACTTTGACATTATCACTGCCGACATTGACACCTTAGTGAGCATGATTGCGAATTTAATCGGTGAAAAGGGCGGCGTACGTATGAGCGATGGCTGCGTATTGGCATTGGTCAATCATGACCTTACCGACGAGGTGATTAACCTAGTTGAAAACCAATATTTTAAGCAAACAGGTATCGAAGCAACAATATACTTATGTTCAGCGAGTGGCGGTGCAGGACGCATCGGCTAATAATTTACAGATTAGAGAGGCATAAATGGTACGTTTTAGTGTGCTGGAACCTTGGCAAGATCCCCGTGGTGGTGAGATTGAGCGGGTTAGAATTGATAATGGCATCATCGCACTTGAAGTATTAAGTTTAGGCGGCATCATTCGATCATTATGGACTCCAGATCGCAACGGTGAACGTAAAAATATCGTGTTAGGTTGCGACAGTGTCGAAGATTATCTGGCTCAACAAGCCCATTTAGGCGCGATAGCAGGACGTTACAGCAATCGTATTGCCAATGGTAAAACCCAATATAATGGCCATGAATACCAACTTAGCGTTAACCAAGCGAGCAATTGTTTACACGGTGGCGTTGAAGGCTTTAATCGGAAATTGTGGCAACTCGGTACCTTAAGTGATGGCGTCCGCTTAACCTTAACAAGCCCAGACGGCGACATGGGATTTCCGGGCAATTGTACTGTGCAACTCGATTACCGTTTAGTGGGTAATAACTTGTACATTGAAATGCTAGCCAGTACCGATAAAGCCTGTCCTATTAGTTTAACCCAGCACAGCTATTTTAATTTAGACGGTAATCGCAGCGACACTAATAAGCAGCACACCTTGCAAGTGGATGCCACAAAGTACCTCACAATGAATGATGTTGGTGTGCCTACCTCAATACAACCTACCGCAGGTAGCGATGTAGACATGGCAAAACCCACACCAATGTCAGTACAAACCGAGCGCCCAGCATTAGCCGCTACCAAGGGCTTTGACCATTGTTATGTGTTAGATAATCCCGGTGCGGATTTACAGCGCTTTGGTTGCTTAGCCAGCCCTAATAGTGGCCGCAATATGACGGTTTATACTAATCAGCCTGGGGTGCAGGTTTATGGAGCAAACTTTTTGCAAGGCACTGTAGGTAAAAAGCAGCGAGTATTAAGCGATCATCAAGCTGTGTGTATTGAACCACAAATGCTACCCGACTCGCCTAATCAGCCAGACTTACCCGGCGATGTATGGATAACACCTGGTAAGCTATATCACCACATAACTCGATATCAGTTTGATGCCGAATAATCAGCCTGTTAAACCCAATTTCAATGCCGAAGATATTGGTCAAATTGCCGTTGGGGCTTTTGCGCTGTCGGTGCCGATTGCATTTTCTGAAGAAGCGTGGCGATTGTCGGCCAGTTTGCCAACATTAAATTTGGTATTGGTGGTGGTATTGTCGCTGGCATTTATTACCTTATTTGCTTATCAGAGTGTGTTTCAGGCAAATATTGTGAAGCGCAGACGAGCATTTTTTTTGCGGGTAATTGCGGCGTATATATTGACGTTATTGGTGGTGAGTATCGTACTGTTGGCGTTAAATAAATTGCCATTAATAACCGATCCAATCTTAGCGTTAAAGCGGATTATTTTAATCGCGATGCCCGCATCAATGGGTGCGATTATTGTCGACAGTTTCGACAAAGAATAAACCATATAAGGAATAATGAATTATTCCTTATATGGTCAGTAATATTTAGCAGATATAAGCAGAATAATACGATGAACCAACAACACTCTGAGCCAGAGACTCAATGTTATCTGCAGGGTTAATCGTCTACACTATCACCCATATCATCAAAGCTATCATTGTCATCATCTGAATCATCAAATTCTGGAATGTCATCATCTGCGTTAATCGCTTCATCTGGCTCTGGAGCCGGTTTAGCCTTACGCGGTGGCGCTGTATCGGGTACTTTTGACAAATCAATTCGTAACTGATGCTTTGCCATAAACTCACTGCGCGCCGCTTTCCATGCATCGCCAAACTCAGCCATAGCAGCTTTTGTTTGTTGCTCATCTAAGTCGTGTAAGTTTACTTTAACGATGTCTTCTACGTACTCCACAATCGTATTACGGATAGTGTTGTACATGAAAATGCGCCCTGGTGACGCTTCTGGCAATTGATTATCATGAACGACGATAGTGTTACCTTTCGATGTTCTTAATTCACCAAACCAAAGTTGTTTTTTTGCAGTGTTATACATATATGCTAACGCCCTTAATCAACACATATTCTAAAAATGGTGCAGAATTATTGAAGATAATATCTTCATACTGCGCCACGATTATCTGTTCTGTATTTGTGTGGGTATTTAAACAGAATATTTCTGAGAATCAATGCCTAAAACGATGAATTTTTCGCGTAATCGCATAAAAATGTCGGTTGTAGTCAATTTTTAACACTTTTCTGTCATTTTTCTCACAAAATAAACGCCTCACCAAGTGATTAGCCACCTTATGACCAATCACTTTGTGATCACGACTTTAGCTTAAAAACATCAAGCTTCAAGTTTTTTATCAAAATATATTGCTGATTAAAACCATATTATAAATAAGTGTATTGGTAAGGGATTAATACACTTAACGAGGATCGGCTTGCAGATCTAACACTATCTTGCCTTTGTGTGTACCCGACTCCATTAGTTCATGTGCCTGTACCACTTGCGAGAATGGGAACACACTATCGATTGGAATACTCATTTTGCCACTATTTAATAGCGGCCATACGAACTCAGCCAAACCTTGAGCAATCAGGGCTTTATTCGCCACGCTTTGTGGTCGTAACGTTGACCCAGTCCAAATGACTCGTTTAGCCATAATGCGGAAAATATCCACGTTTGCTTGTGGACCACGTTGCATGGCAACCGACACCATACGTCCGTCGGTTGCGATAGCTTTAAGATTTTCGTTAATGAAGTCGCCACCAGCAATATCCATAATCACGTTAACGCCTAATCCATTTGTCGCTTCTAAGATCGGCTCAACAAAATGCTGCTCGTTATAATTAATCGCTACGCTAGCGCCTTGATCAAGACAGTATTGGCATTTCTCTGCACTGCCAGAGGTTGCAAATACCGTTGCACCTAAACGACTCGCCATTTGGATCGCAGTTGTACCGATGCCACCAGAGCCCCCATGAATAAGCACTGTTTCACCCGCGTTAAGTCCACCGCGAATAAACAAGTTACCCCACACGGTAAAAAAGGTTTCTGGTAACGCGGCAGCTTGCACAAAACTGTAACCAGTAGGAATAGGTAAACAATGTGCTGCGTAAGTATTCACTAACTCGGCATAGCCGCCACCAGGCACTAATGCACACACTTTATCGCCAACTTGCCACTGAGTAACATCGTCTGCCACAGCAACAATTTCACCGGCGACTTCTAACCCCATAATCGGGCTGGCATCTGCTGGCGGTGGATAAGCACCAACTCTCTGTTTAATGTCTGGGCCATTGACTCCAGCAGCATACACCTTAATCGTCACTTGGCCTTCTGTTGGCATCGCAAGCGTTGATTGAGTCATGGTCATCACACTGGGTTCGCCAGGCTGTTCAACCACTACATGGGTAAATTGTCTATTTACTGTCGCCATAAAAATATCACCTTGGTTAATTGTTACCAAAAAGTAACTTGGATTAATAGTCTGTTACAGGCGCCGATTACCTGTTCACAAATTCAGCATGTTTGTTAGCAAAACATAAAGTAGTATCTTTTTTAATCAAAAATGATTGCCTATACACTTTAAACCATTACTATACCCGCCCGTTCAAAACATGGAGCAAAATACTTGTTAAAGTACCTGTTCGTTTTACTGTCTATTTTCAGTATTCACGCCCATGCTGCACCTATCCGTATCGCCTCTGATATTTGGTGCCCTTATATCTGCGACAACCAAACCGGCTACGTTGTAGAACTCACACGTCGCGCTTTTGAGATCCAGGGTCAACCGGTTGAATTTCAGATTTTTCCTTATAAACGCGCACTGATTGAACTGCAAAGAAATAACATCGACGCTGTACTGGCATTGACGTCTAGCGCCATTGTCGAAAATAAATTGATTAATGCTGATGTGATAGTGGGTTATAACAGCAACGACTTTTATACCCTTGTTGATAGTAATGAAACATTTGAGCAGATTACCGATCTCAATAACACTCAACAGGCTGCGATAGTCACTGGTTACCACTATGGTGTTGAGCTCGACGCTTGGTTTGGTGCACATCCTAATACGTACTTTGCCTCTGGCAGAGATCCATTGGCGATGAATATTATTCGGCTAGTAAAAGGACGTCATTCGGTCATCATCGACAACAAAAATGTCATTGAGTACACCGCAAGTCAATTAAACTTAACTCAGCAACTTCGCTATGCTGGCACTATAGGCAAACCGGTGCCTTTATATGTTGGCTTTAATCCACACAATAAAGCTTACGCAGTGACCTTTACTAACGGCATCGAGATGCTAAAAGCCAATGGCGAATATCAACAGATTATGAGTAAGTACAAAATATTACCTGCTCTGACATCTGACGAGGCCCGTCATAAAAACCTGCAAAAATTCCTGCCTATCTTTAATTAATCTCGCTTGCTGTAGTGATGCCATACGGAATTGGCATCAACAAGGCTGCACATTGCAGACATTTGGCAATATATCGAAGTTGCTAAACCAGCCCTATAACTCACAAAGCGTTATCGTAGCGAGTTTATCGAAAACACCATACTGGTTTGTCAGCCTTTTATGGTGTGTTTAAGCTCCAGCCACCACATCATCAAGTGCATCTGCCAGCGTAGAATATGTCACACATTGCACACCATCTGGCTTAAACCCTGCTTTGGCTAAGGTTTTAAGTGGCTGAAATTGAAAATCGGCCAACAAGACTCGAGTATTATCACGCTTACATTTATCAATAAACTTATACAGCGCCGAAACGCCACCAGAGTCTAAAATAGACACCCCGTCAAAATACAACACCACCCCATCCTGGTCGCCACTCAAATGCGCCAACTCACCAAACACACTGTCGGCAGCAGCAAAAAACAATGGCCCATTAATTTTAAACACTTTCCAGCGTGGCGGTAACTCAACATGAATGTGCTTTTTCTGCTCGCTAATGTCTTGCACCTTGGTCATGTCGGCCACTTGTTTCATGAATAATAACGACGCCAAAATGATCCCAGCACTGATCGCAATCACCATGTCAAAAAATATGGTCAGTAACAAGCACACCATCAACACCAGTATTTCACTGGCAGGGGCTTTTTTAACAAGATGGACAATCTTAGGCGCTTCACTCATGTTCCAAGCCACCATAATAAGCAGCGCCGACATGCCCGCCATGGGGATATAAGCTAAAACAGTGCTGAGCGATAATAAAGACACTAACACCACCAGCGCATGGATCATGGCCGCGATTGGGCTTACCGCCCCGGACTTATAGTTAGCCGCCGAACGAGCGATGGCAGCAGTCGCGGTAATACCGCCAAAAAATGGCGCGATAATATTACCGATACCTTGACCAAGTAATTCGCTATTAGCGCTGTGCTTTTTACCTGACATGCCGTCTAGCACCACTGCGCACAGTAACGATTCAATGGCACCTAACATGGCGATAGCAAAGGCGGCAGACAATAGGTCACTGGCTAATTGCCAAGTGAGTACCAATGGCACTTCACCCGTTTGCGCGCGAAGCCAAGGCCATTCAAAATCGGGCAACATAGAGGGAATACCTGCACCGATAGAGCCATCGGCTAGGGTGAAACTGAACGTAGATCCAATCGTGGCAACATCGAAACCTTGGAGGTTCAACATCAACGCCACAATACTTGCGGCCACCACAGCAGGCAGATGCGCTGGCACAGCCAACTTGAGTTTTGGCCACAAAATAAACACCACTAATGTGCTTAATCCCACCAGTAATGTCGGCCCCGAAAAACGAGGAATTTCTTGAACTAAGGTAGCTACTTTACCGACAAAACTTTCTGGCATCTCGGTAATAGTTAGACCAAAAAAGTCCTTAACTTGCAGCACTGCAATCACCACGGCAATACCACCCGTAAACCCTAACGTGACTGATTCGGGAATATATTGGATATAACGCCCTAAGCGAAACAACGCCATGATAATCAACATTAGTCCGGATAACATGCTGGCCAGCAATAAACCTGACAGACCATATTGATGCACGATGGGATAGAGGATCACCACAAAAGCGGCGGTAGGGCCAGACACACTGTAACGCGAGCCACCGGTGAGCGGAATAATAAACCCACCAATAATGGCAGTATATAACCCGTATTGCGGCGCGACCCCAATGGCAATTGCAAGCGCCATTGCTAATGGAATAGCAATAATGCCAACGGTTAAGCCGGCTAATAAATCTTTAGTGAATGCATTGGCATTGTAGGGAGCGTCTTTTAAAGACTCTCGGAGTGCATGCCCGATACGAAGAGAAAATAAATGTGTGCGGTATTTCATTGCGGCGATCCCATAACCTAGTACGGCGTCAAGATACCCCTCATTATAGGCCGATTACCTTACAGTACAATCGAATTAAGTTAACACCTGATGATAATATAATTATCATCACATTATAATATAAAATTTATCTAAATAGAGGTAATAAGATCCACTGGTTCTGATGACTCGCGCAAAAAAGCCACCGATTATTGCGGTGGCTTCGGTGGTGTTTATTAAGAATGCACACAACAGTTGGCTGCCTAATCTTAGTCGCTAATCAAAGGCCAATCTTAACGGCTTAAACGTTAACGGCTAAAATCAATAGACACTTTGCGGCCGCGATTAGTATCTATATTTTGATAATCCCAGTCGTATTGCGAAATAAGTCTGGTCGTTAACTCAAGCCCTAAGCCAAAGCCTAACTCTTCAAAGCTATTAGCATAAGACTTACACTGATTAGCGATGCTTACCGATGTGGCTGACTGGCGAATAGTCACACTACCTTCAACAGTGTGCTGTAAAGCGTTGCGGATGAGGTTGGTAATAATTATCCGGCATAGCGTGTCAGGGAGTTGGTGAGCAGAGTCATCGGTTTCGATGCTGATTTCAATATTTTTGCCGTGGATTAAATACCTTAAATCTTGCACTAGCTGGCGAATAAGCTGACCTAAATTAACTTCTTTTAACGGCAAACTTTTACCTTCACGGCGTGTTAACCACAATAAGGTTTCGGTGAGATCGGTCATGGTGAGCCCAGCACGTTCGATGCGGTTAACGACTTGAGCTTGTTTTTCAGCGCTAGCGCCTTTGCTTATCAGCTTTTGCAGTAATTCAGTGTTCGTACGGATTACCGCTATTGGGGTGCGTAATTCATGGCTGGCATAACCTAAGAATTGTTGCTCGCGATCTAAGCTTTCCTGCACAGTACCTAAACTGGTTTTAACAATATTGGCTAATGTGTTTAGCTCGCTGTAATGAAAATCTGGCGCAGGGTCTGCTAGTTGTTTGCTATCTAACTCTTTGGCCCAATTTTTTAGGCGCTCAATCGGCAAAGTCACTTTGCGCATCATTAACAGCAATATCAGCGTAAACATCACAATACTAAAAATGGCGGTAGCAAGAATCACCAGAAAAAAGGGTTTATCTTTGGGCGGAGGAATATTGCCCATTTTTTTATCTAAAATGCTCGAGACATAACGGATCTGGTCACCTTTAAGCACTTTGATGACAAAAAAGCCTTTTTCTGGTGGTTTTAACGGTGAACCGCCAATAATATTTTTGTGTAACACATTAAACTCGCTGGGCTCCAGCTTAATGTGTAGTTGAATATCTTTTGGTAAATCCTGCCAACGACTGGCGACAGTAAACAATTGTGATTTGCTAGGGTGCCCGTCGGTTACAACTTGCTCTTGTCCATGCGCATACATCGTCGCCAGCATGACTTTGTCCATGCCAGAGATATAATAATGCACGCTCAATGCGGATAAAATTAAAATGGTGCTAATGCCAGTAAATAACATTACCAGCAGCACAAAAATTCTCAGACTCGGTCTTAATTTCATGACGTAGGGGTATTCCTATTGCTGTCGTAATTTAAATCAAAACATTATGTAGTCAGCGCTATGATGAAAGCTCTGCGTCTTTAATGGCAAAGCCATGGCCACTAATCGTGTGCAGTAACTTTACGTCATGCTCAGCATCAAGCTGTTTTCGCAAATTAAAAATATGTACTTTTAAGCTGTTACTGTCAGGTTGATCATCGCCCCACACACTTTGCATGAGCTTTTCACGCGACACCGGATTAGGGCTTGTTCGCATTAGCACGTCTAAAATCTTAAACGCGGTCGGCGATAACTTTACTAACTCATTGGCGCGATACGCCTGCTTTTGTTGTAAATCTAAGGTTAAGTCACCGACAGATAAGCGCATGACTTGGCCACTGCGCCGACGCGCTAACACTCGCGTCCGCACAATGAGTTCTTCCATGGCAAAGGGTTTCACCAAATAATCATCCGCCCCTTTAGCAAAGCCAGTTAGCTTATCGTCTAACGTGTCTTGGGCTGTCAGCATTAACACTGGCACATCCATACCTTGCATGCGCAACGACTCGCACACTTGCAACCCATTCATTTTGGGTAAGTTTAAATCTAAAATCACCACATCGTATTGATTCTGCAAACTTAAATTAAGCCCAACTTGCCCATTGGCGGCATGGTCACAAAGAATATCTTCTAGCTCTAAATACTCGATCACCGCCGTAGCTAAGTCGAGGTCATCTTCAACCAGTAACAATTGCAGTTTGTCGGTGTTCATGTCACTCATTCCTTGGTTGATCACGACGTTGCCACGTCACGATTTGGGCGCAGTTTGGTCATCAGGTTATGCATAAAAGCCTTCGACTCGCATTGAATTAACAGCAAAGATGGCGTCAAAATCAAGGTGATAAAGGTAGCAAATAAAATACCATACCCTAGCGCCGCTGCGGCAGGAATTAAAAACTGTGCTTGTAACGAGGTTTCACCTAATAATGGCGCTAAGCCCGCAAAGGTGGTCACCGAGGTAAGCAATACCGCTCGAAGTCTTCCGGTGCATGACTCAACAATTGCATCGTGTACCGACATGCCTTCTTCGTTAATTAATTCGTTATATCGCGACACCAGTAACAAGCTGTCGTTTACCACCACGCCACTTAAGGCCAAAATACCGTTTAACGACAAAATACTAATGGTTAAGTCATTCAACCAATGACCTAAAATTGCGCCCACAATACCAAACGGAATTGCAGTCATGATTATCACTGGCTGTATATACGACTTTAACGGAATGGCTAACAAGGCATAAATGGCAATCAGCGCCAGCACAAACATTGATTCTATCGAGCTTGTGGTTTCTGTTTGCTGTTCAGCTTCGCCAGCAAAATTGAAACTCACACCTGGGTACTGTACTTCTAACTGCGATACCAATGTTTGCTTAAGCTGGCTAACCAACTCATTTGAAGCAATTTTATCTTTGTCTAATACCGCACTGATGTATACCGCCCGCTGGCTGTCGATACGGGTAATATTCGACGGTTGATAATCATTAAAGATTTGAGCTACGTGACTCAACGGCACAATAGTCCCGTCGCTGGTTCTCACATTGGCAAGCTGAATATCTTCAAAGGTTTGACGATCTTCATCGGGGTAACGAACGCGCACTTTCACTTCGTCTTTACCACGCTGAAAACGTTGTACCACTCCGCCGCCAAATGACTGCAATATCTGACTCGACAAGGTTTCGGTATCAAATCCTAATGCGCGCCCTTGCGCTGTTAATTCAAAGCGATATTGTGGGTCGCCTGCATCTAGGTTGTGGTCAATGCCACTCACACCGTCCATCACTTCTATTGCGGCTTTTAGTGCTTGGCCAGCAGCGAATACAGACTCTGTATCACTGGCTTTAATCTCTACTTTAAAGTTATCGAGCATTTCTTTTTTCGATAATACTTTAAGCTTTTTAATGCCTTCCATTTGGCCAACTTGTTCAGTCCACTTTTGAGTAAACTCTTTAAGGGTATAAGGGCTGTTGGTTGCCAACTCGACCTGCACTTGGCCAGTGTCACTGCTGCTTGCCATAACGTGCAAGCTGGTTAAATAGCTGTCTTGGTCATTTTCACTGTCTTGTTGTTGCGCCACCAGCTCTGCATCCACTCGTTTAGCAGCGCTTTCTAAGGTCATTAAATTTTTATAGGTTTGGCCAAAACTGGCGTCGTTTTGCATTGAAAAGTCAGCTACGACTGTGTCGCCAGCAATATCAGGGAAAAACGCCACTCGCACGCTACCCGTTAACGGCATTCCGGCAACCAAAATAAACACCGCAATAAACATCAATACCACGGCATAACGAAACCGCAGGGCAAACTCAATAACGGGTTGGTAAATTACGCGGCTAAACCACTTCAAGCCACTATCTGCGGCATGTTGAATATGGTTAAACCATGACTTTTTGGCACTTTTTTGAGTATTAATATGGGCTAAATGCGACGGTAAAATAAACTTAGATTCAAATAATGACAGCATCAAACAGATGGCAACAACCGTACCAAACTGGGCATAAATTTGTCCTAAACGGCCTTCTACGTTGGCCAAAGCGACAAAGGCAACCACGGTCGTTAACACACCAAATATGGTTGGGGTCGCGACTTTTAAGGTACCTTTGATGGTGTTGTCGATGTTGTCGCCGTATTTTTGCCGAGTGGTATAAACACTCTCACCCACCACCACGGCGTCATCGACCACAATCCCCAGCGCCATAATAAAGCCAAAGGTGGTCATTTCATTTAGGGTTAAACCAGCAAAAGTATTGCTCATAAAAAACAAGGTGCCGAAGAACACAAACGGCAAACCTGCGGCAACCCAAAACGCCACGCGCAAGTTTAAAAACAACGCCAAAATAATAAACACTAATGCGATACCACTGATGGCATTTTTAACTAGCAAGCTTAAGCGTTCGGTAATCAGAGTACTTTTGTCATGCCAAGTGGCAATATTTACACCATCGGGCAACGCATTAGCATTACGCCATTTATCAACGACTTGCTTAGCTTGCTCGACAATATTAACGATATCGCCATTTTCATCCATCACAATTTCAATTGCGCTTGAGTTTGCTTGGTTGTAACGCGACAACACAAAGGTGTCGTCGGCATAGCCGTCTTTCACCGTGGCAATATCGCCCAGTGTAATCATCGAGCCCTGGCTAGTGGTGATAACTGGAATCGCCATAAAATCTTGCAGTTGATAAGCTTGTTGAGCCACTTTCAAACGCACGGTTTTATCATCGTTGTATAAGCTGGTCGAAATAGACGCTGATGACTCGGCGTTCACCGCACTGGCGACTGACGCTAACGTCAATCCGTAAGCTTGCAGCTTGGCTTCGTCTACTTCGATAGAAATCATTGGCTCGGCTTTGGCTTTAATTTCCAGATCATGAATGGCATCTTGGCTGAGCAAATCCGATTTAAGTTGTTCCGCTAACGCTTGTAACGTCGCGCGGTCGGCATCGCCATAAATCTCAATCCATAAGGCATGGTCTTGCATGCGCATTTTATCGATAACAGGGTTTTCAGCTTCGCTAGGAAAGTTATAAATTGCATCAACATTGGTTTTAATGTCAGTGAGCAAGGTGTCTAAATCATAAGAGCTGGTTTTCTCAATCATCACACTGCTGCCATTAGCATTGGATGTTGAGGTAATCCGCTTTATGCCCGGCACCGTTTCTAAGGCATCTTCGATTTTAATCGCGATGCCTTCTTCTGCTAACACTGGGTCGCCACTGTCGTAAGTGACTGACACGGTCACGCGGTCGGGCTCTAAACTCGGAAAAGCCTCTTTGCGTAAGCTGCCTAATGAAAAAAGCCCAACGATGATCATGCCAATGAGCAATAAGTTAGCCGCTACTGAGTTTCTGGCAAACCAGGCTATTGCCCCTTTGTGTGTAGATTGAGATCCCGACATGGCTACACCTCTACCTTAGCAAGCACCTTAGTACCCACTTTAAAGCTGCTTAAAGGACGTTTAACAATTTGCATGACACTAGGCTGATTTTTTTGCTCATTAGTTTGCTCAGTGACAATGGACGACACATATACAAAACCGTCTTTTTCAAAGGCGACTTTCGCAGGTGCTTTAGCCAATAACCCTTGGGCGTCAACAAACCAGATATCACCTTGTTGTGAAATAGCAGATGAAGGTAACTGCCATAAATTGCTTAATGATTTACCGTTAATGCGTGCTTTAACAAAGGTGCCAGGATACAGATCCGTTGTTTGTAGCAGTGGGTTATCGACCACCACAATTAATGAACGTTGGCGGCTAGTTTGAGTTAAATGTTGCTCGACACGTTCAATGTAACCTTGCCATTGATGTAGACCATCGGCGCTGAACAAAGTCACATCCCACGGCGCTTTAACCAGCTGTGCATTATCAAATGCAGGTAGGTTTTGCCATTGCAGTTCAGACAACGGTACGCTGATTTCAACTTCAGCCACGCTGTATAAGGTGCCAAGTTGGCTGCCGGTTTGCACGTAGCTACCAGGCTGAATATCTCGGCTCACCACCAGCGCATCAAACGGTGCGGTAATGTGGGTATAACTTACGTCTTGTTGTGCTTTTTTAAGCGCTTGTTTGGCGTTATCTAGCGCCGCAGTTGCTTGGGCTAATTGCGGGGTGCGCAGCACTAAGGGTGAGGCTGGCTCGCCAGACAAACCTGAACGTAACCATTCAGCTTTAGCTTGCTCACCTTGGCGTTGTTCTTCTAATAAATCGAGTTCCGCTTGAGCGACATCGGTTTGTGCTTGGGTTAACGCTTGTTGATAGCTGGTGTCGTTAATTTTGCCTAACAAAGCCCCTTTTTTGATTACCTGTCCTGACTCAAATTGACGATTAACCTGCGTGATTTTGCCACTGACTTCGGCGCTAAGCGTTAGCTCATAACGCGGCCTTGCTTCACCAAACCCAACCACTTCTGCTTGATATTCTTGGCCATTAACCACAACAACGCCCACTTGCGGCAATAGTGATACAGCCGCGCTAGTAGCGACAGCTTTGACAGACTGTTCAGCAGTAGGCGCTTTTTTATTCGCTGGAGGTGGTAACTGCGCTGCGGTATAGCCTAACGCAACGGCAATACTGCCCAGTGACAATACAGTGACGATGACGTTTACACGGTTAAGCTTCATGCGAGACTCCTAGACCTAGCGCTAAGCCTAAATCAATTCGGTTTATGAGACGGTTGTAAATGGTAGTAACAAGTTGCGCTTCAACATCAAAGGTTTGTTGTTGCACGGTCAGTAAATCAAAAATATCGACTAAGCCTTGGCGATACTTTTGTTCATAACTGACAAAACTACGTTGGGCACTAAGCTGCGCGTCGGTTAAGTGCTGTTGTTGTTTGGCGAGGGAATACTCTTGGCCAACCGTATTTTCGACCTCGTTAACCGCATTTAATAAGGTTTCTTGGTAGACCCAATAGCGCTGCTCAGTCGTTAAACGTGCCAACTCCGCTTGTGATGTTAACTTTACCCCTTGAAACAAAGGTGCAGATAACTGTCCAAGTACGCTCCATAATGGTCCAGTGAGTAGTGCATCACTTGGCGACTGCGCCATATCACTCAAACTGGCCGACAAACTAATGGATGGCAACATGGCTTTATAGGCGGCATCGGTACGTAATGATTCTGCTTCGATATTGTAAAATGCGGCTTTTATGTCTGGACGACGCCCAAGGTTTTGCTGACCGAGTGAATCTATTGGATTGAGAACCGTAGGGAACTGGGTGCTAATATCGACACTGACATCACTGCCAGTCCACTGCCCTGTTAGCAAGGTTAAGTTACGGCGACTTTGTGCGAGCTGTTCTTGATAATCCACTAATGTTGCTTGCGTACTGGCGACGCTGGTCGTGGCATTATCTAGATCTTCTAAACTGCCTAAACCAACGCGATAGCGCGCTAAAATCAGGGCTTGGTTGTTATCTAATACCGCTAAGCGCTGAGTCTCAATCGCCACGAGTTGTTGCTTAAGGCTAATGTCTAACCAACTGCGCATTACGTTGGCCACCACTAAATCTTGCGCGCTCTGTAAACTGGCTTGTGTGCTGGCAATGTCTTTTAGCGCTGCATTACTGCTGTCAGCTATTTTTTGCCATAAATCCAGCTCCCAACTCACGGTAATATCAGTAGTGTAACTGTCATCACTATCTTCGGTTGAAGTACCGCTAAAACTGGCATCCACAGATGGTAAGCGGCTTGCAGAGGTAATACCGTGCTGAGCATAGGCCATATTTAACGCCACTATACTTTGTTGTAGGCTGGGATTATTTTGCAATGCGGCTGATATGAAGGTTTGCAGTTCAGGCACATTGATTAAGTCAGTGAGTCGCGCTAACGATTGCGACGGCACACCTTGCGTGTTTGAGGCTACTAATAATTGCTCAATTAACTGCTGGCTTGTTTTTGCTTGTGCTTGGCTAGCTTGGTCGATGTAATTGCTATTATCGACAGTACTGCAGCCCAACAAGCTCACTACAATCAGTGCCAGCATTGCGTGTCGTCGCGCCGGTTTTACCATCATCAACTGCTTCTCCCAACTTGTGTATTACACAATAATGGAGCAAGCATACCGATGGGCGGGTTAAGGAGAGGTTAAGGTGGGGATAAATAGTGAAATTGAATATCGAGATAAAACGTTAGCATTAAACATCAATATAGTTCAATAAAACCATAAGTTAATCATGATAAATAGCAGCTATATGCCCTCTACAGAACATATAGCCACCAAGATAAGCATGTTAATAATGGATACAATTATTATTGTTAAGCAATTATCGAACTTGGCTACAGGACGCGTTAACGATTATCAGCAATAAAATTAACGATTACTTTAGCTAATACTTCACCCTGCTCTTCTTGTAAATAATGGCCAGCATTCACAATAGTGGTGTGTTTTTGCCCTTTTGTGCCCGGTATTATTTCTTGCATCATTTTATCACCACCGGCAGTGATAGGATCAGAGTCACTAAATGCGGTCAAAAATGGCTTGTTCCACTGAGATAAAACTTTCCATGCTGCACGGTTTTTAAGTGTTGCTGGATCATCAGGCGTAATAGGCACTAACAAAGGAAATTCACGTGCACCAGTTTTGTATGTTTCATCAGGGAATGGGGCGTCATATGCTGCAATAACGTCATCTGATAAATCAGAAACAGATGCACCATTTATCATTTGTCCTGCAGGGAAATCAACCGATTCTTGCGAGTTGTTAAACCACTTCATAAATGCATCATTAGTTTCTTCATCACCCGTGGGTAACATGGTGTTTGCTGCAACAATACCAGTATAGCGTGGAATATCTTCAGCTGCCATACGCAGCCCGATTAAGCCGCCCCAGTCTTGGCATACCAAAGTAATGTTGGTTAATTCAAGTTGTAAAACGAATGATTTCATCCAATCAACATGACGTTGATAAGTATAATCAGAACGTTTACTTGGCTTATCTGAACGGCCAAATCCAATAATGTCAGGAACAATAACGCGATAACCAGCTTCAACAAGGATCGGGATCATTTTACGATATAAAAAACTCCATGAAGGCTCTCCATGCAGTAATAATATTGGCTCAGCATTTTTATCTCCTTCATCAAGATAATGAATCCGTAACTGGCCTCCTTCAGTATCGTCCACTAATAGGTAATTAGGTGTAAACGGATATCCTGGTAAGTTAACAAAATAACTATCATCTGTTCGTAAAAATTCCATAACTATCTACTTTCCTTTTTTATAAAAAGTGACTTAAAACCATTAACATTAATTAAACATTCATAAAATAAATTACTAAGCAATTAAGACCTTTAACGTGTTAAAAGCTAGTTCATTGCACTAAATTAAAGTTATATTTAAAATAACAATAACGTTAAAACTAATCTAGGTTGTTTTAAAAATCATACCTTATATGAATCACATAAAAAATCTATTAAACATGTACATAACATTTTCAACGTAAGAGTAACAATGCTTCACCACCTAATTTAATAGCTATTTACATCAAGCATATTCGTTAAATTTAAAAAATTATTTACTTATCATATTGCACCGTAATTTACGGTGTTGCTTGCGGATAAATTTAAGACGCGACATAGCAGTGATAATATAAGTGCTCTTCTGAAGAGTATTTTCCGCTACACATTCTGGCCGCTCATTCACTACATTGGCTAAATAAACTGAAATTGATACAATCAATTGTTCAGCTTGAGTTAAATTATGGTGCTCAATTTCTTTAATAAAAAGCAAATGAAAGCATTGAAAAAAATAATCTAATATTAAATCTTGATTTACATTAAAATTATCACTTACTGGTTCTATAGGTGGTTCAATCATGGCAACGATAAGATTACATATAGTATTCTTACTTGTTGCACCTACGAATAGCTCATTAATAACTTGATCTTGACTTAAATAAATATGTAATTGGTGAGCCAATTCTGCTTTTTTCCATTGCGTTGCAACTGACCGAATTACACTCATATTAACACCTCATTATTTTAACGAAATAGGCGCATTGGCATAGGTACTATATTCATAGTATGAGCAAGTACTGATTCAAAGTCTTGGGCAAGCAATGCAATGGCTTTATAAAATTGTGTATTTGCATGCTCACTGGCTAGCTCATGAAAACGCCAAGACCATGGCAACATATGTTGTTGTAATAATACAACAAGAGCATCTTTAGCCAATTTATTAGTAGGTTCATCTAATAACTTTTGTAGTAGCTGGTCTATTACTGAGTAAAACAAAGCAATATGATCGACTGGTTGGTTATATTTTAAATTGAAGCTAATTCCAAACTGCTTATAAAAACGCATTAATTGAACTGTAGATTGATCATTCAGAATTTGTTGTTCTCCCAAATATACAGAGCCCCATGGCATTGCATTAGGTTCTCCGGGTCCAAAATATAATTGGCCATAATCCAGTTTCACTTCGTTAATTTGGTCTGGTTGCCATTGCGATATAAATTGACTTAATAAAACCTTACCTTTTTGGTTCGCTTCAGATCCTATCAATACTGGCCAGTTTTGATCAAGCTGGTTATCATTGAAATACTGGATAGAATCTACAGTCGGATAATCTAAAAACACATTATGTAATAAGCGAGCAATAGCATGAAGTTCAAGATATATATTCGTTGTTGTGTCGGTCATTATGCCTTCCTTTATATAGTATGATGCCCATGGGGGCATCATACTTAATGATTAGTATTAAACTTCAGAGTAGTTCAACACTTCACCTTGGCGGCCACCGTTCTTGTTTGCTTTTATGATCAAGTTTGGTGAGGTAATACTTTGTGGTGGTAGTGGTGCTATATGTCCGTCGCCATTACCATACTTAGCACGTAAGTTTTCCATCGTATCAAAATCCAATGCACGTAATGGGCATGAACCAACACAAATGGGCTGCTTTCCTTGTGCTAATCTATCGTAACAACCATCACACTTAGTCATTACTTTCCGTTGGGGATCTAATTGTGGAGCGTCATATGGGCAAGCCTCAGCGCAACTATTACAACCAATACATAAGTCTGTATGAACAAGAACTAACCCATCCTCACGACGCTTATGCATGGCACCAGTAGGACATGCTTTTACACATACAGGCTCGTTACAATGATTACAGCTAATAGAGGTGTAATAAGAGAAAACATTTTGCTCGAAACTACCGTCAGCATTAGTAGACCAATCACCACCACCATATTCATATACTCGGCGCCAGTTAATACCTTCTAATGCCGGTACACCTTGTTCAATTGGATTAGTTTTGCGAATAATATCACCTTGTCTATCTTTACAAGATATGTGACACGCTTTACAACCTGTGCACTTGGTGGTATCTAAATAAAAACCATATTGAGTTTGTTCTGTCATTTTTAATTACTCCATCAAGCGCTAGCAATTTGTACGCGATTTGTATGCTGTGGATTACCTTTTGCCAAAGGGCTAGGTTGGTAACGGGTCAGTGTATTAATGCATCCACCAATGTCGATAATATGCCCTGATGGTCCTACTCTGCCCGTCGGATCTGGGTTATACCAAGCACCTTGACCAAGAGCTAACACACCAGGTGCCACACGTGGTGTGACTCTGACGGGAAGTTCGATAGTACCGCGTTGACTCCAAATAAGTGCTTTTGATCCTTGGGTCAGCCCTTTTTTATAGGCATCTGTAGGATTCATCCAGACGGCATCTTCCACAGCTTCACGTAACCAAGGAACATTATGATAACTAGAATGAGTTCGGCCTTTTGTATGATAACCCACTAACTGGAATGGATAATCTTCAGAAGTCTCACTGTCTTCATAACCTTCCCAAGTTGCTTGGTACATAGGTATGCTCGTAATGTAATCACCTTTAACTGTGCTATCAAACTCCCAGTCAGTACCTTTTTGAGCTAACTCAAGTGAGAATATTTCGATTTTTCCGGATGGAGTATTGAGCGTATCAGTTCCATTCACATATCCTTCTAACGCAACGACAGTTTTACCGTCAAATGCACGGAATACACCCTGTGTTTGCGCTTCTTCATATGTATTTGGAAGTGGAGGAATTGCATTGGCATTATTACTATTTGTACGAGTTTTTTCGTAAAGTTCAGTTAACCAACCAGCTTCATCTTTGCCTTCTGTATATTCACCAAGTTTACCCATTTTGTCGGCAATCAGTGCACACATATCGTACATAGATTTGCATTCCCATAACGGTTCAACAGCTGCTTTCATCGCAACTAAATACCCCATGATGCCTGAAGCATAACTATCATTAACTAGATCGTTTGACTCTAACCAAGAGGTATCTGGAAGTAAAATGTCTGCAAACTTGGCTGATGATGTCATCCAGCAATCACATACAACGATAAGTTCGCATTTAGTATCATCTTCTAGGATTTTAGCAATACCATTAGAATCAGAATGTTGATTAATTAGTGCATTAGAATTGATAACGAAAAGCGCTTTTGTATCAGCACCCAATGGCGTATCTAAATCAGCGGTTCCTCTGATCCCATCTTTTCGTGTCGTCATTTCATGACCACGTTCTATTGCATCAGGAAAAGTGAAGCAAGAAATAGATTCTTTGATTGGATTAGATAATCCAGACATTCCGCTTCGGCTGAGACTTCCTTGGCTTGGAAGTGCACCATTACTGACACCTGGCTGACCAACCTTACCCGTTAAGAAAGATAACATGTAGCAAGAACGCATAGCTTGTTCGCCATTCGCATGCCGGTTTATACCCGCACCAGCAACAATAAATGGTGCACGCGCATTCATTAGTTTTGTGGCAATTGACTTAATATGTGCTTCAGAAATACCACAGATTTTAGCCGCCCAACTCGGGGTTTTAGGGCCTGTTGAAACAAACAAACCCTCACCTAGAATATAGTCTTTGTAATTCTCATTAGGATTAATGTATGGGACATATGCTGTTTTATCCGGATCTTCAGAGGCTTCAAATTCAGCTTTTAAATTAATTAGAGATTCTTTGTCGTAACCAACACAGAATTTATCTAAGAAGTTTTTAGAATTGATATCTACCCAGCCTGAATTAATCATTTCATAGGCAATACCTTCACATAACGCAGCATCAGTACCTGGACGAATCGGGAACCAATTATCTTCTTTTCCTGCCATTGAATCGGTATAACGTGGATCAATCATGATCACTTCTAAACCGTTGTTCTTTTGCAATGCATTTAAGAAGTCATAGCCTTCACCAGACCCAGATTGACGCATTTCACTTGGGTTGTAGCCTAAGCCAATAAATAAATCACTATCATTTAATGCAAGTAAGTTAGAACCAGAAGTACTACTAAACCCAGTTGCTGCTGCAGCTTCAGTTTGTTGAGCCCATGAATAGTTACCATAAATATTCAGGAAACCACCATTAAGATTTAATACACGATTAAAACAACTAGAGCTTGAGAATCCATAGTAAGCGCCAGTGCCATATATCTTTAATATAGACTTATTAGTGTATTCATTCGCAATACGTTGTATTTCACTAGCAATCGTAGATGCGGCTTCATCCCAACTGATGGGAACAAACTTTCCTTCACCACGTTTGCCAACACGTTTCATCGGCGTTTTTAGACGATCAGCTGCATAAGTACGTTGACGTAAAGAGCGGCCACGTGCACAAGCGCGAATTTGATGATTAACACCATATTCGTCAGTCGTTTCGTTATCAGCTTCAACACGCGTGATAATCCCATCGCTGCTAAATACCTTAACAGGACAATTTGAACCACAGTTAACTAAACACGCAGACCAAGTAATGGTTTCATCACTGACTGGCGGTGTCGGAGGTATGACATTGGCATCATCAGAACTTGTGTTACAACCAGTAACAGTTGCAACACAGCTCAGTGCGGCACTTGCTTTTAAAAAACTTCTACGTTCCATAGATATATCCTCTCGTAGCATGAACGATGCGTCTTAGCGCAATTTGTAGGTAAACGCCAACATCACCTGGTGTGCGTTGTAGTTATGATTGATATCACCCAAGGTAATCATCCCTGCAATATCATTGACCCCTACGTTGGCTGCATCAGTATCGAAATAGCGTTCATAGCGGTAAGTTAATTTAAGTGCCATTTGCTCACTTAGGGCATAATCTGCATACATGCTGGCACTGTGACTATATGAATAATAATCGCCGTAAGTGCTACGCGTATCTGTAGAGCCAACGTAGCTGTGAACTAGGGTGTCACTAATGGAATTACTGAATAGATAATCGATCCCTACTATCAGACGGTCTTGCATTAAACCGCTGTAGCTTAAACCCGTACCTATATTGATAAATTCATCTTCAATATCGTCTTGCCAATCAGATGAACTAAAGCTTTGACTGCCTGCTTGATTAGAGTTAATCCATTGCTGACTCCCAAACACATAACCATCTATATACTGATTAAATTGAATATTTACATTAACGTCATATCCGTAATCTTCTGATTCAGTTAATCCAATTTTAGTATCGTCATATTCGTCTTTGGCATAACGAGTTGTGATACCTAGATTCATCCAATCAGTTGGGTTATGCACAATCTTGAATTCGAGTGCATTGCGGTCACGATCTGCTAAGTAGTATTTACGCAATAAGCTGTTGTTTTCAGATGAGGTTAGGTCGCTTGCTTCATACTCAGATCCACTGCGATTGGCATGCTCAACTTTAAGATTAACGTTAATGTTATCTAATGCGCGAACATTGAACTTCATCCATAAGTTATCGTCATTGGTTTGTTCTCTGTCACTAAAAGTACGATCAACGTCTTTGCGATCATAACCAGCTTGCAAGCGATAACCGCTGGCGATGCGATAGCTTGCGTTGACTTTATAAGTATTACGTTCCAAATCACGAGGGGTATTTTGTCTAAAAGCGCCGGTTAAACTATTAAAGTTATATTGAGCAAACTCGGCGGTAGAGCTTTGATTATCTCGCTTGGTGTAATCAATACTGCCACCTAAACGTAATCGATTAGTTATCATTGAGGTCAGAGCGAAACGACCATCTAGCGTATCGATTTGACCGTCCCAATTTTGCAGTGGATTACCCGCCATTTGGATAAGATCTTCATCTTGGATCATACGTCCTGCGACAATACGTCCATTCATCACAGTGCGGTGGAGCTGATATTGACCTGATAACGACACTTGATGAGCTTGATTATCTGGTGTCGCCGAATACACGTCATTAACGTATGGAAGGCTTAGATTGTCGATGTTGTTTTCATAATAGCTGCCAAAGTAGCTCAGTTCAGTTAACCAGTTATCACCCGACAAGTGGATGCCAGCATCCAATTGTTGAGTGGTAGAATCTGTCGGTAAACCAAAATTTATTGGGCTGGGTGATACGAGACTACTAGACTTGTAACCCGTTTTATCTTCTTGGCTATATTTAACAAATACACCATAGAAATCTTGATCAAATTCAAACCCTAAACCGACTTTTTCACGTTGTTGATTTAGGTCAAATTCATTAAGACTGTCACTAGGCGTCAACATACCGTTGTTATGCCAAAGCGAACTTTGAACATCGCCAGCTTGATAGGTTTTGATAGAATCAATATCTAAGTTAAATTCATACAAGCCAGCTTGACCGCCAGATAGATGAGCAAAACCATTATCCATACCTAACTGATAAGCTTGAATCTTAGCTTCATAGCCTGACTCTGCTTGGTATTTTATATCTCCGCTCACAGCGGCAATGCCGCCATTATTATCACTACCTAAAGCATTAGCCGCATGGATATCATTAATATCGTTATAACCCGCAGCAAGCGTTACCTCACCTTGGTACCCCGCAGAACTTATACAACGATTACACTCATAATTTTTTGTATTCACCGAATCCATGTTTGCGTTACCAACTGCAAAATTAGCAGCCATAACAGGTGATGACATGGCTATCATGGATATGGTGATCAGATTCAATTTAAATGACATAAACTTGCTCTCCATTAACGTTGTAGCAAACTGCCAGCAGGATGATTAGAACCATGAATTTTGCTATGACAATTCAAACAACTTTTGCCGCCACCAAATGAATCAATACCAGGTTCTGGGACAACACGGCTAGCATGACCGTCATTGGCATGACATTGCTGACATAATTGTGGAGCGCGACTATCAAGCATATTGTCATTCACACTGCCATGAGGGTTATGACAAGAGATGCAGTTCTCTGTGACTGGCGCATGCTCCCATAAGAAAGGTCCACGTTTTTCAGCATGACAGCTATAACAAGTGTCATTTACCGTTGGTTTATTGAGTGCGCTTTCGCTCATTGAGCCATGAGGAGAATGACAATCAATACAGGTCATTTGATCCCACTTCATTGGATGCGATGAGCGCTTGTTCATATCCGCTTTTTGTTGGGTATGACATGAGGTACATGTGTTATTCACACTCAATTTATCTAGTGCGGGGTCTTTCGCTGTATGAATGGTATGGCAATCACTACAAGCAATTTCTTCTAAGTTATGAGTGCTGGTATGCCACGCCATTTGTTTAGGGTCATTATGACAACCTTGGCAAACAGTATTTTGGGCTGGAGCAGATAGCTTGCTGTCTTTACCAAAAGCTATCATCGGCTCTTTACCACCGCGATTATGATTACCTTGTGGGCCATGACATGCCTCACACTGTAAGCCCGCCATTGGAGATGCCTCTGAAATGACCTTTCCGTGAGTTCCCTTAAATAAATCCATCACCTTTTCATTTTTTTTATGACACATAAGACAAGAGTCAGCTCCTTTGGGGGAGTATTTTCCCTCTTCAAACTTTTGTTGTAGCGTTACTTCTAATTTGTCTGCTGTTAAGTCGTCCCAAGGTAGCGCGTGAGAACTTTGCATGACTAATAATCCGCAACCAATGAGTATGGCTAGTTGATAGAGAGATCTCATTGTTATATACCTCTTTAAATCTGAGTTTTTTACTTTCATTTCATTACCCGTAAATAATTACTTTTAAGGAAGCTTCTATATCTATTTCAAAACATAAAATCATAAACTTATTTTTTATTTTCATATTCCCACGAAACTATTTAACAACTCGGAAACACAATTTTATTATTTATTAACATCTAAAAATCCATGAATCTATTTAACCAAATCAAACAGCAGAATACCTACATATAGGTATAAACAATCGTAAATAACATGTGACTGACTTAACAGAAAGTAAAACAAAACCAAAAATACACGACCCATCACAACAAGCAAAAATATGCGACGAATGTCTCATAACATAAATATGCATTGAGATGAAAACACTTAAATACAGTTTGGGTTTATAATATCGAATATCCAGCTTGTGGATTATTTAATAAAAATTAACATTTAAGGTATATTAATATGGCTCTAGTTATGTCTTTAAGTGCTGAAATGAAAGAGAAATCCACTATATTCTTTCCAGATAAAGTATCAGAAGATCTGATTGACTTTATTAAAGGCAATGGAAAAAAAATAACCTTAAAAAAAGGTGAAGTAATACCTAAAAGCATTTTACTCAACAATTTCATTTACTTAAATTCTGGATTGTTATTCTATATAAAAAGAACTAATAACTTTACCAAACCAAAATTTGTTAATGTTATCGTTAAAAATAGATTGACTGATTATCATTTACTTTTAGAAAATAATTGTACTTGTTGCAAAAATATTAAAGTAGCCCGAGAAAGTGAAATAACGATTATTGAAAAATCATTGATTAGAAATTTGATGAAAAATAACATTAATCTTTTTACTCGATTTATGTTTGATGCTAACTATTTTACCGAAAGACAAACAGCGCTTGCCATTTTCTTATTGACATCATCTCCAGAAGATAAACTAATTAAATTCCTATTTGATACTTTAGTCGTTTTTAAAACAGCATTTTCATCACAATGGCTTACTATTAATATAAAACTAACTAGAGAAGAAATTGCAGACATATTACATATTAGTGTAATAAAATTAGATTTAATGCTTGGAAGCTTAAAGAAAAAAGGCTTGTTAACAAAAAACAAAGGCTTATTTAGTGTTAATACTGCATTATTTACTGAACTGTCCCCGTGCCCTTTAGGTCGAGAAGATGCACAAGGATGTAAATCAAATAATATGCTAAAATTTAAAGTTAAAAATATGATTAACTTTAATAATCAATAGTAAAGATTTAAATGTGTAAAACTAGATATCCGTATAATTGTGACCTATAAATAAGTAATTTCCTTGACTGTCACAGCAGTAACCTATGGGCATTAAATACTCTGTCAACCATCGAGTTTACTCTTAATAAAACGTTCAATCATTATGTTAGTCTGTATGTGGAACTGTAAAATCGACAGATGGTTCCAGCGTCGCTACCCCTTTCAACCGCCTGCTTAATGCACTTTGACTAATACCCAATATTTGTGCTGCCGCTGTTTGATTATTAGCTGTTCGGCTCATGGCTTCATCTAAAAGCGCTTGGTTCATTTGGGCAATGGTAGGCAGTTGTTTAGGAAAGATAATTCGGTCTTGCGGCGCTGCCGTTAATGACTTGTGCTCATTAATGGCTTCCATAAAAGCAGAGGTGTTAAGCGCTATGCCATCACTGCGACTAACGGCATCAAATACCATGCCTTTGAGCTCGTGTAGATTACCGGGGAAATCATAACTGGCTAGTCTAGAGGCTAAATCTGCAGGTTGAATCGGCGCTGGTAAATTCATTTCTGTTGCGGCTAGGGCGATGAAATGATTGATCAACATAGCAATATCTAACTGCCTTTCAGCTAATGGCGGTAATTTAATTTTATGTGCCCGTAAACGGTAGAGTAGATCGCTCCTAAACTTACCTGCTTGATGAAGTTTGAGTAAATCATCTTGAGTTGATACCACAAACTTACATTTTACCGGATAGGCGGTGTCGCTACCTAAAGGGTAATATTGTTTGCTTTCTAACAGCGCTAATAGCTTAATTTGGGCATCCAATGGTAGCGTGCCAATTTCATTAAGATAGAGTACTCCACTGCCCACTTGATGCAATAAACCTGCAACTGCTTCTAGCTCGCCATTATTGTGATGATACAGTTGACCACACATTTTTTGCTCAAATGACTCACAACTAATACCCGCAAGATTAATGCTAACGAAGGGTTCATTTGGGCTATAAAGTGCATGGCAAGATTTAGCGAACTCGCTTTTACCAGTTCCGCTAGCGCCATAAATTAACAAGGGCTCAGGGCTACATGATACGGCTTCAAGATAACGAAACTGATCTAATAGCTGTGGCTCGCAAGTTAACATGTTATTGAATGCTTGCGGGTTATCTAAGGTTCGGCTTAAAAATTTCTCTTTGATATAAAGGTAGTTTCTTTCAAGTCCGACCACTTCAAGTGCACGGCGAACTGTTCGTGCAAGTTCATCGACATTGTCTGTTTTAATAAAGTAGTCATAAGCACCATTCTTAATACAACGAACTGCAGTATCAACCTCATTTACCCCAGTCACTATAATGACTCGAGTGTTAGGGAAATCGCTGCGGATCATCGCTAATAATTCTTCACCAGAGTGAAATGGCATAGTGAGATCGACTAACACTAGCGCATAGTCGCCAACCTGTAAGCGACTACTCACCTGGCGACTGTCGACACAAGTGTCAATTTCAGCTTCTGGAACTAGGCGGTTCAGGGTTATCGCGAGTGTTCGTAACCATGCAGCTTCGTCGTCGATTAACAGAATATTTCTGGCTAGTTTCATGGGCTAATCCTGTTGTGCTAATGCAAAAATAAGTCGAATTTGCGTGCATTTGCCTAAGGTAGACTGAATCTGCATTTCGCCTTGATGTTCTTTAATTATTTTACTGCACACCGATAACCCTAAGCCGCTACCACCTTCGTTGCGCCTAGTGGTGAAAAAGGGTTCGGTAATACGTTTTAATGTGGCGCTGTCCATCCCACAGCCATTGTCTTTGATACTGAGTATGGCCATGTTGTTTGCAGCATGTGTGTCTATCACTATTATCCCAGGCTGAGCTGAGCAAGCATTACACGCATTTTGAATGAGGTTAATTAACACCTGATGTAACTGTTGAGCATCGCCTGTAATGCAAGGGCTAGGGTCACATAGCATGGTGCTGATCTGGTGAGATTTTGTTTGATTCGCGGTGAGACGCTGGGCCACTTGAACCACATCATTTAAGCTCACTCGGGTATATTGGTCGGCAATATGCGGCATGGCGTAACGCTTTAGGTCATTAACAATTCGACTGATACGTTTAGCACCCTCTTCTATAGAGCCACAACTATACTGTAACTCTTCAATAGCAATGTCTGGGTTTAGCCCTGCAATTAACCAGAAAGGATTTTGTTTCTGATAATGCCTTGCTGCTGGGGTTAAATCTTTCATGGCTGCGGTAAATAGTGATACAGCATGTACAATAAGGCCGGTTGGATTATTAATTTCATGGGCAATTCCCGCAGACAACTCTCCCAATGAAGCTAAACGACTGGCTTCTTCATTAGCTTGGCGTAATCGATGCTGCTCGGTTGATTCTTCAAGTAGAATCACCACCTGATTGTTGGCAATGGGATGAATTTGTAATTGCCAAAATTGTTGCTGATACCGCATATCGGCAGTAAACGACTTTTGAGTCGACAACACCTCCAATACTGCGGCTTTAAGCTTAAAAACATTGTTGTCGACATAGTAAAATTCATCTGAATCTAACAGGTGAATATTGTTATCGTTACTCCATAAATGCTGGAGTTCCTGGTTTACTATGGTCACGCCATTAGGAAGCCCGTCGAGAACAGATTGGAACTGTTGTGACAATTCAGATATTTCAACTTCAATCCGCTTTCGTTGAATTAATTCGGCATCGAGTGCTTTAGTATGGCGGCGTAAACTAGCGCTTATAAACCCGGTGAAAATCATCCCAATAGCAGACATAATCGCTACTAAAATTGCGAGGGCAAACATGCGCTTTTCGGAAGAGGTTAAATCAACTTTTTCACGCCCGGTGCCAAACCATTTATTAACCAGTTTGTCGTATTCACCCGATAATTTTAACTGCCTAAGCGCCTCGTTAATTTGGTACATCAGTTCAGTTTTTGTCTCATTCGCGACAAAATTAAATGCCCCGTAAATTAACGCATCACTGGAACTTCGCACCGATGGATATAGCGGAAGTAAACGCCGCGCAACAAAACTCTCGGCAATAACCACGTCGACTTGGTTTTTTATCAGTAATTGAAAACCGGTTTCATACAAATCAACATCCACGCGGTCGAAATTTTGCAGATGGTCAGATAAAAACACATCAACAAAGGCACCATTTTTAATAGCAACCCGCTTACCAACAAGATCTGCCCAATTGTTTATTAACGCCTTACCCTGCAAGGTATAAGCTTTAGCGTGGGTTGCATATATAGGATCAGATTGCGCTAACTTACGATCCATGTTCACCGGGCTAACCACAGCAATCACATCGATATCACTGTCAGGATCGTGAACATCTTTTACCAATTGTTGAAAACTCTTTCGACGTACAATAATGCGCTTATTGGTCAGCTGGCCAATTCTATCCATCAACTCGATATTAAAGCCTTGGTCAACGCCGTTATTACGCCACTCTAATGGCGCTGTTTTTGAGTGTACGCCAAAGACAATGCTGTCTTGTGCGAGCACCGGCATAGTGATGATGATAAGTAATAACAATAGAGTTTTCATGCCGCGATATTACCCATTTTTTCCACTTGAAACTGTGCAGCATTACCCGAATTAGCAAATCATTATGTACGTTTTCTTATGATGTTAACTCGATGTGATCTATCTCCACATATACTATGCAAAATTGCATATACCTCTTTATAACTATGCATGTTTGCATAGCGCATTTTTAGGCTTGTGATTGAGTTGTCATTTCTGCCCTCTATTCTGGTTATCTGGTTGTTGATTGCGCCCCCTTAGGCAAAGATTACATTGAGCGAAAATAATAGCTGATCAACTCGATGCTAATTTGGACCGTATTTTTAAAGTGAAGTGAAGTCAGTTTCACTTCAGCCTAACTAAAACAATAAGAGGCTTCTATAGTTAATGAATAAACCGTCATTACGTATAGAAGGGGGAGCAAAAATGAAAAAGATGAATCTTGCAGTCTGTATTGCTACATTAATGGGCACAGCAGGCCTAATGGGCAATGCTGTTGCGGCTGATAACTTAGCTGAATTCCATGTACAAAACCAAGAGTGTGATAGTTGCCATACACCAGACGGTGAACTGTCAAATGACAGCTTAACTTATGAAAATACACAATGTGTATCTTGCCATGGCACACTAGAGGAAGTCGCTGAAACGACAAAACATGAACACTATAATGCGCATGCTTCCCACTTCCCAGGCGAAGTAGCTTGTACCTCATGCCACAGCGCACACGAAAAATCGATGGTGTATTGTGACTCTTGCCATAGCTTCGATTTCAACATGCCTTATGCTAAAAAATGGCAACGTGACGAGCCTACTATTGCTGAACTGGCCAAAGATAAATCAGAACGTCAGGCTGCTCTTGCTAGCGCACCTCACGATACTGTTGACGTAGTGGTTGTCGGTTCTGGCGGCGCAGGTTTCTCAGCGGCAATATCAGCAACAGACAGTGGTGCTAAAGTCATTCTTATTGAAAAAGAGCCTGTTATTGGCGGTAATGCTAAGTTAGCTGCGGGTGGCATGAACGCTGCTTGGACTGATCAACAAAAAGCCAAAAAAATTACTGACAGCCCAGAGTTAATGTTCGAAGACACCATGAAAGGTGGCCAAAACATAAATGACCCTGCATTAGTTAAAGTATTAAGCTCACACTCTAAAGACTCTGTTGATTGGATGACCGCTATGGGTGCCGATTTAACTGATGTTGGCATGATGGGTGGCGCATCTGTTAATCGTGCGCATCGTCCAACTGGTGGTGCTGGTGTTGGTGCTCATGTTGTTCAAGTACTTTATGATAATGCAGTTAAACGCAATATCGACTTACGCATGAACACTCGCGGCATTGAAGTGCTTAAAGATGATAAAGGCACTGTTAAAGGTATTCTGGTTAAGGGTATGTACAAAGGTTACTACTGGGTGAAAGCCGATGCGGTAATCTTAGCAACGGGTGGTTTCGCTAAAAATAACGAGCGTGTCGCTAAACTTGATCCTTCACTAAAAGGCTTTATCTCTACTAACCAACCTGGTGCAGTAGGTGATGGACTGGATGTAGCTGAAAATGCGGGTGGCGCATTGAAAGACATGCAGTATATCCAAGCTCACCCAACACTATCTGTAAAAGGTGGCGTAATGGTCACTGAAGCGGTACGTGGTAATGGTGCGATTTTGGTTAACCGTGAAGGTAAGCGTTTCGTTAACGAAATTACTACTCGTGATAAAGCATCTGCCGCTATCTTAGCGCAAACCGGTAAATCAGCTTATTTGATTTTTGATGATTCTGTGCGTAAGTCACTGTCAAAAATTGATAAGTACATTGGTTTAGGTGTTGCACCAACGGCAGATAGCCTAGTTAAATTAGGTAAAATGGAAGGTATTGACGGCAAAGCACTTACTGAAACTGTCGCGCGTTACAACAGCTTAGTGAGTAGCGGTAAAGACACTGATTTTGAGCGTCCAAACCTACCGCGCGCACTTAACGAAGGTAACTACTATGCAATTGAAGTTACACCTGGTGTTCACCACACTATGGGTGGCGTGATGATCGACACTAAAGCTGAAGTCATGAATGCTAAGAAGCAGGTTATCCCTGGCTTGTATGGTGCTGGTGAGGTTACTGGCGGTGTTCATGGTGCTAACCGCTTAGGTGGTAATGCTATTTCAGACATCATCACCTTCGGTCGCTTAGCGGGTGAAGAAGCTGCAAAATATTCTAAAAAGAACTAATCGATTTAGAATTCACTGACTCGCTAGTATCAGTAAGCCACAGTTCATTGCTGTGGCTTTTTTTATGCGTCAATATCTCCATACCTATCGAATTAACCTCAACTAGAGGTAGAGATGAGAATAGAATTATAAAGATATTAAGCTTAGCCATTAACCGCTCTCAAACTTGTCATTTGTTTTACTAACAAGGCGAATTAACACGTCAATAGCTGGTCTATTGCAAGTCTTCTCATGTAAAAAATAACGCAGTTAGCAAGGCAAAAGGCAGTTTGCGAGGCGTTTGTTATCCCGAATTCTGGTTAATTAATGCATAATCGACGGCACAGATAATCTTGCATTAACTCACTAGTTAATTTACAACGCTCATTCACTGGCTAATTGACAAAGCTATCAAAGGATAATAATGAAACAGTCTATAGTTCACATCGCGCTAGTGGTGAATGATTACGATGAAGCCATCGATTTTTATGTCAATAAATTGAAGTTTGATTTAATTGAAGACACCTATCAAGCAGAACAAGACAAACGCTGGGTTGTGGTGTCGCCTCCGGGGTCAAATGGAGTCTCGTTGTTGTTAGCTCGGGCATCTAAACCAGAACAGTATGATTTTATTGGTAACCAAGCTGGCGGACGGGTATTTCTTTTTTTGAATACCGACGATTTTTGGCGCGACTATAACCGCATGCAACTCGATGGGATTAAGTTTGTGCGTCCGCCTCAAGAGCAAGACTACGGCACAGTGGCAGTTTTTGAAGATCTATACGGCAATCTTTGGGACTTACTGCAGTTAAACGATAAGCAACCAATATAGATAATTAATCCACAAAACTAGCCAAATTCTAACCAAACATTTGATTCCGACACATAGGGAAAAAGCGTTTTTCATTTTATGCTGACTAACTAAACCACACATACTGCAAGCTAACTAACATAAAAAAGCCAGTTGGAATATCCAACTGGCTTAATCAAAACCGTCACTCTATTTCAGAGTAGGTATATGTGCTTTAGCACTATTACAAAGCAAATTTATAATAGACGTAAAAACGAGTGTCAGTTAAGTCGTCGCCAGTTGAGTAGTTAACTATGGCGTGACGCGCGCGTACACTCAGGCCGTCGACATATTTAGCCAGGTCGTACACCACTGAAAAGTCGGTTTCGTCGATGTCTTTGCTTGAGTCGCCATCAATTTCATAGCTAGCCCAGTTAAGATATGTGCTAACGCCGCTTAGTGCTGAGTCGGGTGAAAAATTATAAGCGAGTTGAGCACCGTAGCCGTCTTCGTTAGCACGTGATGACTGAACCACTTGTTGAATAATCACTTTTTCATCGCCAAATGGAGCCACTACGTCGCCATCGCCAGTGGTCACATACTTAAATGTGGCATCAAATCCGTTCCATTTCATCCCTAAATGGAAGCCTGCTTGGTAAGTGTCGAATTGTGCAGCGCTTTGGTCTAGTAGACCTGTAGAGTCTTGTTTTAAATAAGACGGAATGAAATACCAGTTGGCGGCACCCATTTCACCGCTCATATCTAATTTAACATGATACTGGTTGTACACATCTTCCATTGAGTAGTACCACAAGCTAGTTTTAGCTTTTACCGACTCTAACGGTAGATTGTAATCTAAACCTAAAGCGTAAATAGGGTTGTCTTCTACATCGATGAACACGCCCTTACGTGCAAATTCACCTCGGATACCATCAGCCACACTAGCAAACTCTTCGTTAGTCCAACCCATGTAGTCAGTGATATACAGTGCTGATACGCCCAAGTTCTCAATTGAGGTATTTTTAATACTGGCACCACGATACGTGAACGGGATTGATCTTAATGGAAACGGGTTCATCATAGGTGTACGTAACTCTTGAGCACCAACCACTATTTTGGTGTCATACCAATTACCGCTAACAAAGTATTCTTGTAAACGGTTAACTGATGTACGTTCTACCACAGAGCCTGGTGCTCCTCCACCAACAAGTCCGTACAGACCATCATCGTTTGCATCCCAAATTGGGTTAGCTGAAGCAAATGAACTGCCAAAGCTTATGCCGTTAGCCTCACCAGAGCGCAGGTAAAAAAGTCCACCGAATGAGGTATCGCGTCTGTCTGTGCTATCTCCATCAAAATTACGTTGGAAGTCAAATAATTGAAATTGACCATTTACAGTACCATCATTAAATAAATTGCCCATTGGGTCAGCCGCAAAAGCTGGACTTGCAGCGAGACATGCAACAACCAAAGGCAGTAGTTTTGTTTTCATCATCATTTTTCTCATCCTAATTATTGTTAACTTTTCTTGTGGTCGAGATATTAAGGTGCCAAATGGCCGACTTATGGCACAACAAAGTCAAAACGAAGGTGGCAGCTACCACAGTAGTTTTCTGACTTTTGGTGTACGTTGTGACATTTAACGCAGTCGGTTTCGGTGCCAAAATGGCGATTTTCATGTGGGTTTGTTGGCTTAACATCCTTGGTTTTAGCGGCTAGCTTTTTAGTGTTGTGGCATGTCACGCACTTAGACATAGTCACAGGCTCACGCGTTTCAGCTTTACCATGGCAGCTAGCACATTTAAGTCCTTTAGCCGCATGAGTTTGATCCAATAAGGTAGTATTGTCAGCCATTGCAGTACTTGCGAAAAAGCTCAATGCAAGACAAAGCAAGGTGTTGCGCAGTGTTAATTTCTTCATTGTGTTATTCCATTATTCATTGGGGAAGGTGCCAAACGTCGGGCATCCATTTAACTGTCTTTACGCCCTATAGCTTGGCCACGTACTTACCGGCTAAATAGCCAAACGTATAACAACGCCCTAGTGACAATCCGAATACAGTCAGTGGGTAATCAACGCCACCATAGAAGCCGCCACCTAAGTTACCGATAACGAATAAGCCACCAATTTTTTTGCCATCAGCATCAAGTGCTTGATGATTTTTATCGACTAGCATTCCTGAACAAAGGGTTGAGATACGCATGCGGCGATGAATGCCATAGAAAGGAGCTTTAACAATGGGAAGCATTTTTGCTGAAGGCTTACCAAAATCGTCATCTTTACCTGTTTTGCAAAGCTCGTTATAACGCTTAATATTGGCAACGAAGGTTTTAGGGTCACATTCAAGTTTTACTGCAAGCTCTTCCAAAGTATTGGCTGAGTAGGTATTTGTCTGAGATGCATACACGCCGATCTTAGGCGCTGGATCTTCAGGCATATAGATTTTCATTTCTTCAGGTGAGTACAGTTTTCCAGGCCAGTCTTTAGCTTGAGTCATGTAATTTGAATCGAAGACCTGAGAGTAATTACCCGCATTTTCTGCATCACGTAGGTAGTTATTCATCAATGACATTTCAACAGTTTCATTGACGAAACGATTACCTTTACGGTTAACAGCAAGGAATGGCATATCACACATTGAAGCAGGACCTGCATCAAAATCGTGTAACATTTTGGTATGGCCAATAGGTTCAATTACGCCACCCGCCCAGTACGCCATAGAGAAACCATCGCCAGTACGATCCATTTGCTTGCGTTCGAAATGCTTTAAATCAGGAATGAAAAAATTACACATCGCTTCGTTATTCTGGTAATCACCAGACGATAAAATCACACCTTTTTTGGCTAGGTATTTGTGATACTTACCATCACGGTCTTTGGCAATAACACCGATAACTTTGCCAGATACATCTTGGATAAGTTGCTGTGCAGGCATGTTGAAGAAGAATTTAACACCCGCTTTTTCAGCCACTTTAGCCAAATCACGCATGCCGTCACCGGTGGTATATGGCTTAGGGCCACAAAATGAGGTAACAAAGTTGAGTTTATGTTCAGTGACACCATGAATACCATGTTGCACTTTTGTGCCTTGGTCTACGATTTGCGCGCCACCTTTTTTAGCACGATCAATCACCCAAGAAACCGCCTCACCAGAGTTATACGCCCATTCTCTTACAAGTTCTGGGTGACAACGGTGAGCGCTGTCACCCATAAGACGGTTTACCATTGCTTCTACGGCAGCCTTGTCGCTGTTGGCCAAATCAATACCAGAACCCGTGTTACCTTGAGACACGACAATCGCTTGTTTTTGCAATACTGCAACTTTAGCGCCGTTTTCTGCCGCAGATAACGCAGCAGGAACACCAGAAGCACCAGCACCAACCACAACCACATCGAACGTTTGTGTCGATGCGATCAGTCTGTCAGAAATCGGTTTCGGCTTAGGCATAAACTCTAACGTTGCGCCGCCATCTGAACTTTTAGCTGCGTTTTGGCAAGCTTCATCTGTTGTAGCAGAAGCCATTCCGCCACTTAGGCCGGTAAATGCAACTGCGCCAGTACCCACTGCAGCACGAGTTAAAAAGCTACGTCGTGAAATACCATTTTGCAGGACATTCGCGGTGTATTGATCGATTGCTTCCGGCTTGTTTGAATCATTATTACTCATTGTCATACTCCTTTTGCCCCCACCGTCACAATGGATACAACATCATTTACTGCGATATTGGACCCGCTCATAACCGTATAGAGCTACTGTGTTCTACTTGCATCAAAAGTAGGGCTCGCTCAGAAAGTGGGGAAAAGTCTTAATATGATAATGGTTAAATATTAACCCCAAATTCGATACGTTAAATGTATGACATATGACATTACTCATAAAGGGATAGTTATTACATCTATGGAGTAGATCTCAAAAAAAATGAATTTTGTGACTTTCTAACAAAAACATTACAAATCGCATCGACGGTGACGTAAATTCAGGATGAATATCAACAGAAAAGCGAATAATCGGAGTTAAGTCACACACTTAGAAGTCATCGTGACGCATAAATAGGGGCGTAGAAACATGGATATTTCATCAGCAAAACTATTAAGCATATGTATGAGCATGATAGAATATAGGCAAGAACAAACGTAGGACAATGAACTTGGTTAACTTTACTCCTGTCAAACACATGAAAGCTTCCGATGAAATTGGAAACCAGCTAAAGAATGCTATTTTTGAAGGTAAATATGTAGCTGGCGATAAACTACCATCCGAACGAGAACTTATTGAGCTATTTCAAATAAGCCGCACAGTTGTGCGAGAAGCAATTAAAGGACTTGAAGCGAGTGGCCTTGTAGAAATTAAACAAGGTGCGATGGGTGGTGCTTTCGTAAAACTGATGACATTTGAACGACTGACTAATGTGTGTCAGGAATTGTTCATCATGGAAAAAATGTCATTCGCCGAAGTCTGCGAGGCACGATTACAAATTGAACCTATGGTCGCAAAATTAGCAGCGCAAAACTGCACACCAGAAATGGCAGAAAAATTGCGTGAAGCCTCACGCAATGAAGAACACATATTAGACTATCCTGATACCGTTTATTTACGTCAAAAAGTGCATTATATTTTAGCTGACATGTCAGGGAATCGTTTTTTAGCTGCTATCGTCAAATCATTGCTACAAGTTATCAGTAATGCGACTACAAAATTTGAACCTAGCCATGACAAAGTCCATCCTGCGGGCCTGCATGACGGTATTATTGAAGCCGTTATTGCACAAGACGGCCAACAAGCAGAGGCAGAAATGCGCGAACACTTACAAGCATTTACCCTAAGACTTAACGTTGTAGAAAAAGATTATAGAGACACTGAAAAATAGCTTTTTTATATCATACAGTCTTGATTATATGCAGGTTCATGTTTATTCATGAGCCTGTTTTTATATCCACAGTCAAACACAATCCTACCAAGGTTTTCAACATGATGACTTAACCCACGAACAATATAACTTAGTCAGCTAAATGACCTTATCACATTGCTAACAGCCTATTTATTCTCGCCACAAACCGCGTAAATTTCTGTTTTTTAACCCCGACTGCGATCCATTTCCCAACAATTTCGAAACTGAGACCTCTTCTTCATTAAATTCTTATCAGTATTTACCTAATAAATCATATGTTATACGTTTGACGTATCACCATTTGAGTATAAACAATAAGGATTAGTATGAAAACGGAAAATCTATGGGTTCCCCTAGCTTTGGCACCTTTGTGTATTGCCCTTTACGGCTGCAACAGTGACTCACCCACAAAAACGGTTCCACAGCTTGAGGCCGCAACACCTGCGAGTATTATTAGCTGTGCCACATTAACAACTGAGTTTAATTATGCCGATACTACAATCACTAGTGCAGAACTTATCCCTGCGGGTGACGTAGAATATGCCGCAGGCGAAATCTACCCATCTCCTTCACATTGTTTAATCAAAGGGCTAATGAACGAAAGAACTGGCATAGGAATGGGCGGAGATGCCGACTATGCCATTGGTTTTGAAATGCGTTTACCTTCTGACTGGAATGGCCGTTTTTATTATCAAGCCAATGGCGGCTTAGATGGTTCTGTGCAAAAAGCGGTGGGTCGCTTCCTTATTTCTGAAAGCAAAGATTCTGGCGCACTAAACAAAGGATTTGCGGTCATCAGTTCCGATACCGGACACGCATCACCTGCGCCCTTATTCGGGATGGATCCTCAAGCACGTTTAGATTATGGCTACAATGCAGTTGCCGAACTCACACCAATGGCCAAATCTCTGATTGAAACAGCCTATGGAAAACAGCCTGACCGCTCCTACTTTGGTGGTTGCTCAAACGGTGGACGCCATACCATGGTTGCCGCTACACGTTATGCCGATTTATATGATGGTTTCTTAGTGGGTAATCCTGGTTTCAACCTACCCAAAGCTGCTGTTTCGCAAGTTTATGGTATTCAGCAATACTCAAGCCTAGTGAATGTTGATGCCGACAATGTACTCACCTCTTTACAAAGTAGCTTCACCCAAGAAGAGTTTGCACTCGTTTCAAATAAAGTCGCTCAGCAATGTGACGCATTAGATGGTGCAAGCGACGGAATGGTACAAGATACTTACGGTTGCCAAGATGCATTTGATTTAGCTCGAGATGTGCCAACCTGTTCTGCTGACCGAGATGGCACATGTTTAACTGCGGCGCAGAAGTCAGTAATGACCAACATTATGTCTGGGCCACATAATAGCAATACAGATGAAGCCATTTATTCAGACTTCCCTTATGACGCTGGTATGGGAACCAGTGACTATTATGGCTGGGAGTTTTTCATGGCAATGATGAGAGACCCTGGCGCATTGGCATTTATATTCTCAACCGCACCAACCCCGTACGATTCATCGGAACTCGGCTCATATGAATATGTGATGAGTCTCGATATGGATACCGATATTGAGCGTATTTATAACATTAATGACACTTACACCGAGTCTGGCATGGAGTTCATGACACCACCAAACCCAACAGATCTGACGATATTGCGCGATCGTGGTGCAAAAATGATGGTCGTTCATGGGACTTCTGACGCGGTATTTTCGCCTAACGATACGGTTAATTGGTACAAAGGGTTACAGGACGTTAATGAAAATCAAGCCGACGAGTTTGCTCGCTTATACTTAGTCCCAGGTATGAACCATTGCGGTAACGGACTAGCAACAGACCGCTTTGACATGCTTGATTCGCTTGTTGAGTGGGTTGAGCAAGGCCAAGCACCTGAGAGCATAAAGGCTGCTGTTCGTTCTGAAAATACTGAGTTGCCTGCTAACTGGTCGAAGACACGCACTAGGCCACTATGTCCTTTCCCACAAGTGGCAACCTATAGCGGCACAGGCGACATGGAAGAGGCGATTAACTTTACCTGCGTGACGCCTAAATAATGAGCAGCTGAGTAATAAGCCCCGCAGTAATAATGACAACAGGGCCACATCATGGCGCACCTAGATTGTTGAGCTAGATTGTGGCGCTAGATGTCCATCACTGGAGTACGTTTTGGGCACAGCTTCATTTAGAGGTAAACAAAAAAGGAGCATTTTATGCTCCTTTTTATTGGCTAAAACCCACCACTTAATTTATTCAAGACTCAGAGAACCGCTGACTAAATTCTTGAATACGTTTTGCGTTCACACCTGCATCGCCAATGCCAATCCGCGACACGCTGCGTAAATCAATACGACTGCCCTGCTCTAGCGAAGAAACAACGATAATGACATCATCTGCAAAATTGAAAAAAGGCGTTGTAGCTGTACTTTCAAAGCGCAGTGCTTTTTGGTCTTGAGCTACAATGGTCCAGCCCATGGTTTTAGCGACCGTTAATGCTTTTTGATAAGCCGCTTCTACCGATAAGTCTGACGCTATAGGCTGGATATTAGGGAAGGCTTGTCGTTGTTGTGCGGCAATCTCTTCTCCGCCATAAACCAAACTATTTTTAGCGCCAATTCGGCTGTCAGTTAAAAACTCAAACTGCGGTGGTGATTGAGTGTTGGTAGTAATATCGTGAATAGGTGGGTATTTCACTGGCTTGATAACCAACGCCATAATGCTTGGCGACAATATAGCTAAGCCCAGTAATAACGCTATTGTAGAGGTTAATATGCCTTTGCCTTTAGCGTTACTGTCTTGCTTAATAGTAAAGCTGGTACCTAATGCCAGCACCGCAACCACCACCACTAAATAACCCAACAGGTTATTGTAATTACGGCTGGCCATAAAGCCGACAATTGGGTCCCACAATCCCAACGACGAGCCAAACACCATCAAAGCCGCAATCGCGACAGAGACGATGGCAACGATCAATGCGATATTGCCTATATTACGTTTTTGCATAACATCCATCCTTTAGAAGACCCTAATTAACCCAACTTATATTGACCTGTTTTTGTGGGAATAAATTTCTGTTCATCGATAATATATTTTCGATTACAGGCTATTCACACAACCTATTTTAGGTTTATACCTTACGATTAATATGCCGCATTTGGATCAAGTCCTAAACGACGCATTGTGCGAATTAAATTGCTTCTATCCAGCTGTAAACTTCTGGCGACAGCGGCTAAATTACCTCGTTCCGTCGCTAATACCGTTTGTATTGTTTGTCGTTGGTACTCATCGGTAGAATCGCGTAGTCCAAGGGTTAACACCTGCGATAATGCGGCTGCGGCATTACTGTCGTTGATAATATCAACCTCGGCTATTGCTGGTGCGACAGAATGGTTCACAACAAACTCGGAACCGAGATGAACACGGCTAATGCTAATAATGCTGGCATGACGCCCTTGCTCGCTAATAGCCCTTAACGCAGCACGGCTGAGTAAGTGTTCTAACTCGCGCACATTGCCTGGCCAATGGTATTGGGTTAACTGCTCAATCGCTGTTTGTTGCAATCTTAGTTTCGCGACGCCAAGCTGATGTTGGCTTTTTTCTAAAAAATAGCCTGCTAGTAAAATAACGTCTTTACCACGCTCGCGTAATGGTGGCACAGGTAAAGGATACACACTCAAGCGATGATATAAGTCAGCCCTAAAGCGACCTTCTTTGACTTCTAACTGTAAATTACGGTTAGTTGCGGCAACAATTCTGACATCCACTACGATGATGTTATCGCTGCCGACACGTTGAATTTCACCATTTTGCAACGCACGTAACAACTTAGCTTGCACGGCAAGCGGAAGCTCACCCACTTCGTCTAAAAATAGCGTACCACCATCGGCTAATTCAAAGCGGCCACGGCGATCACTAACCGCACCAGAATATGCGCCTTTTACATGACCAAAGAGTTCACTTTCAACAATGCTTTCTGGCAATGCAGCACAGTTAATTTGCACTAACGGTTGCTTACTACGACGTGATTGCTGATGAATACTTTTGGCAACCAGCTCTTTACCCACACCCGTTTCGCCAGTGATTAATACGGATAGATCGCTGGCGGCAACGGTATTTATCTCTGACAATAAATCCGTAATTGCGACACTGTTACCAATAATACTCGACGGGCCAGCTGTCGCTAACATGCACTGTGCCACTTGATGATTACGTTCCACTTGCACTTCTAACGCTTCAATATGTTCACTGGTACTAATCGCAGCGGCCACAGCGGCAATATAAGCACGGGTTTCGGTTGGGTTAAGCGAATCAAAGCTACCGGCTTTCATGGCGTCTAAGGTTAAAACGCCCCACGCTTTACCATCGATATAAATAGTACTGCCCATGCAATCATGCACGTGTAATTGTTCACTGCCATCATCGACTAAACCGTCGTAGGGATCGGGCAGCGTTGAGTCGGCATCAAAGCGGGTAATATGTGGGTTAGCTAAAATTTGCTGTAAGCGTGGATGGTGGTTAATCGAAAACTGTCTGGCGAGGGCTTGCTGCTTTAGCCCTACAACGGCTACTGGCACTAAATGATCATGTTTAAGTTTCAACAAGGCCACTACGTCGCATGGGATAGCGCGCTGAATCGCTAAAATCAGCCGTAAGTAACGCTCCGATTTTATCAGGTCACGATTTAAGTCTTCTACAATGTCGATAAAGGGAACAATATTCATAACAAGTCAAATTAACCCAATTTAGGTTAATTTGACATATATATTGATCTAGGTCAAATTAACCTTTATATAATTTATCCTTTATAAATCAGTTTGATAAACATTGGCACGTTATGTGTAATGTCTGCATATACAAGGTAATTGATTGAAGCTTATCGCTATTTTACTCCCTAAGAGGAATCACGAATGTTAGACACTGCAACTGTTCAAATAATTAAGGCCACTGTTCCCGCGTTACAACTGTACGCCAATGACATTACCAGCCATTTCTATCCATTACTGTTTGCACAGCATCCTGAAGTATTGCCTTATTTCAATCAAACTAACCAAGGTAAAGGTACTCAACCTAAAGCACTTGCTAACGCTGTGATTGCTTATGGTGCCAATATTGATGCGCTCGGTAACCTAAGCGAAGCCGTCAGTAAAATCGTTCAAAAGCATGTTGCATTAGGCATTTTACCTGAACAATATGACGCTGTTGGCAGTTGTTTAATACAAGCTATTAAAGCCGTGCTCGGTGATGCTGCAACAGACGAAGTGATTGATGCTTGGACCAAGGCTTACGGCCAATTAGCCAACATATTGATTGCGGCGGAAGAATCAATTTATACAGCGAAAGAGCAACAACAAGGTGGCTGGCGTGGCGAACGTGACTTTATTTTAGTCAAACGTGTAGATGAAAGCTCAGTAATTACCTCATTCTACTTTCAACCATTTGATAATCAAGGGTTACCGAGCTTTGAAGCTGGGCAATTTCTGACCTTGGTATTTGATGATATCGACGGTGTATCAATGCGCCGTAATTACAGCTTATCTGACTCTACAGGCAAAGATTATTTAAGAATTAGCGTCAAGCGTGAACCTAATGGTGTGGTATCAAATCACTTACATAACAACATTCAGCTAGGTGATAAAGTGAAACTACGTGCCCCAAGTGGCGATTTCACTTTACGCAAAAATACCAAACCGCTAATTTTACTCACTGGCGGTGTCGGCATTACTCCTGCGATTAGTATGCTCAATACTGAAGCAGGTTCAGGACGTGATATTCGCTTTATTCATGCGGCCATTAATAGTGATGTCCATGCGTTTAAACACCATGTAGATCAACTTGCCTCAACACATGACCACATAAAGCCTTTGTATGTTTACAGCCAGCCAGAACAACATTGCCAGCCTCATGCCACTGGGTTCATTGACGCATCATTGATTGCAGAGCAGCTACCAGCAGACCGCGATGTAGAATTCTATCTGCTTGGCCCTACTGGTTTTATGAAAGCAGCATTGGCCATTGCCACCAGCTTAGGTGTACCAGCAAGCCAAATTCATTATGAATTCTTCGGTCCAGCTGAATCGTTAACAGCTTAATAGCCCAACAAACCAGTGAGATAAAAAAGCCCTGAGCGTTAACTCAGGGCTTTTTAGTTTTTGATAAAAACGATTAAACCTTTGAATTAGAACGGGATATCGTCATCCTAATCTTCTCTTCTCAATAATTTAATACTCAATTAGCTTAAATAAACTGGATTGCGCACATGGTCAAATCATCCTGAAATTCAGAAAAACCACAAAACTTTTTCATTTTTTGCTCAAGATATTCCAGCATCGCCTCGGGTTCGTCGGGTGCTGCGCTGATGGCTTTTTCTAAGCGATCGAAACCAAATAATTCTTTGTGAGCATTTTGTGTTTCGATGACCACATCGGTATACACAAATAAGATATCACCCACATCAACACTGACCCGGTAAGTATCCCAGTTTTGCTCACGCAGCACCCCAATAGGAATACCGCCTTGATCTAGGGCAACCAGCCTGTTGGCTTTTTTCAAATAGGCATGAGGATGACCTGCATTAGCATAAACCAGTTCTTTTTCGTTGAAATTATAACGTAATACTGTGGCGGTTAAAAAACTGCCGCGTGGCTTTTTAGTGAAGAAATGCTGATTGATATAATTAAGTACTTCAGAAGAACTACTGCTTAAATCTTTCGGTTCAAAGGTGCGTAAGATAGCATCTATCATTGCCGTTTCTACAGCAGCAGCAGGGCCATGGCCCGATACGTCGGCAATAATCATTCCGATATCGCCTTGGGCTTCAGGGCGAGTTTTGCCAAGATCGACAATGTCTAAATAATCGCCGCCAGCACCTTTCATCGCTTTATAGGTGTAAGCCATTTTGACAGAACTGAGTTCGATATTCTTGTCTGGCAACATCAACTGTTGTAAGCGTGAAATTTCCTCTATCTCGTCGCGGATCCACACTTGGGCAGCATTAAGTTGCGATGAGGCTTCGGAAAACTGAAAACTTTTTAACTGATACAAAAGCTTAAAATACAACGAGCTAACATGCTGAGATTCAGTTCCTTCAGGTAAATCGAGCAGAATGATACAGTCAAACAAGCTCGATTCTTTACCAAAAGGCAATGCCCAACACACTTTACCATCGTCATTTAATGGCAAAATTTCTGCAATACTGTGTTGAAACGACAATGCTTGAAACTGTTGATAGAGCCTACTGTAATGCTCATCGCACAAGGATGAAAAATTACAACTAACTTGGCCGTTTTTTTTAATTAAGTAATAATGGAACTCACTTAATGTGACCGCCAAATTGGTTTTAAACCATAATGTTTCATCAATAATGCTGTTAGCTAGCGCTCTGTCTATGTTCAAGGGAAAACCTTACGTTTGGGCTAATTTAGCAGCAAGGGCTTCATTCAAACCAGAGACACCGCTTTTTTTCAAAGTACTTTTATAGTCGTTACTAAAAGTACGGATCATCGATAAACCTTCAGCAACAAAATCGTAAATTTTCCACTCATTATTACGCTGATAAAGCTGATACGAAACCGGAATAATATTTTCTTTGGTATGAATTTCGGTATCTACCGATGCATAAACCTTTTTCTTAATGGTTTCATTGGTGTAATCAACCGTTTGATTATCATATTGTTCTAGTAGCACAATATAGGTATCAACTAATACGCCTTTTAATAACACCATAAATTGGCGTTTTTCAGTATCACTTGCCTGTCTCCAATACTTACCTAACACCCGTTGTGCAGAGGCTTGTATGTCGACGTGCTTTTCAATCACATCACTGAGTGATTGCTTTTTCTGTTCAACTGACAAGGTACTATCTGATGCGATACTAATGATATCTGTCACACCTAATTTAACGCGTTCTGTCGGTTCTTGTACCGCAAAAGCTACAGACGGCATCACTAACATCATGATTAAAAAAATTATTGATTTCATTATTTATCCTGACTAAACATATATTTGCTTATTAACTCTTCTATGCTGATTGATGATTCTGTTTCTATAAACTCTTCACCATCTGCCATGTTTACTTCTGAGCCACCGGTAGATATTTTAACAAATCTGTCGCCGATAATGCCAGATGTCCGAATGGAGGCTATCGAATCATCAGGCACAGTAATCTCATTATCTAATGATATTTTAACCACTGATTCATACGCTTGAGGGTCGTAATTAATCGATTGAATTAATCCAACGCGTACACCGGACATTTCGACAAAAGCACCTTCTTTTAAACCTGAAGAATTTTCAAATTTAGCGACTAAGGTGTAGTTACCACTATTAGAAACCGATGCTCCACCAATGGTAATTGACATAAATACCAAGGCCCCAATCCCGAATAACACAAACAGGCCGACGAGAAAATTGACGTAATTGTTTTTCATTGATACCTCTAGTTATAGCGCTAACGAGCTAACGATATAGTCACTAAACAACATAATAATTGCACTCATTACCACCGCCTGAGTGGTGCCATTGCTGACGCCTTCTGCGCCCATGTTTTTTTGATTTAGGTGTAAATAAAAGCCGTAATACAAAGGTATCCACATAATAAACAAACCAAATACTAGTGACTTTATTTGACCAACCAGCACATCTTTAAAGCTAATCGTATCCATTACACCTTGAATATATGCACCAGGACTTTCTCCTTGAATGTGAACTCCAACGATATAACCACCGCCAATGCCCACCAAGTCAAACACGGCCGTTAGCATAGGCACACAAAACAACGCCGCTAATAGCCTTGGCAACATCACATAGCGGTAACTGTTAATCGCCATGCAATCAAGCGCATCAAATTGTTGCTCGTTACGCATAATACCAATTTCTGAACAGGTGGCAGAGCCAACTCGTGCGATCACCATCAATGCCGTCATCACCGGGCCTAATTCTTTAATCAAGCTCAAGGCAACTGCCGAACCCAATAAATCCACTGAACCGAAGCGCACTAAGGTATCGTAAAACTGCAGTGCTACGACCATACCGGTAAAAAGTGCGGCAACAATAATGACAATTAAAGACCGATTACCAATAAAGTATATCTGCTTAATCACTTGCTTAAATGACACCAGCCCAGTGAATAAGCTGCTGACGATACGCAGTAAAAACAATGTAGCTAAACCGATACTATCAATATTTTTACGCGTTGCAGCGCCCAAATTACTGACTGAATTAAATAAGGCATTCATTAGTTTTTATCCTTATTTAATAAACGATTAAAATAAACCTCGCCATCATCTCTTTGTGTATTAGGTTGACGGTTGATCATGTTTTGAATCCGTTCATCTGGCGAGTTTCTAATCTCATCTACGGTGCCATTAGCTACCACTTCACCAGCAAACAATACCACCACGCGATCGGCAATTTTAAATACACTTTCAAGCTCATGAGTCACCACCACTATGGTCATGTTCATGGCATCTCTTAAGGTGAGAATAAGCTCATCAAGTTCAACGGCGGTAGTGGGATCAAGCCCTGCTGAAGGTTCATCAAAAAACAGTAATTTAGGGTCCATAATAACGGCCCTAGCCAGTCCAGCTCGTTTGAGCATACCACCTGATAATTCCGAAGGCATAAGATGGCCTGTTCCAGCCATGTTCATTAATTCAAGCTTCATCCGCACCATAATATCAATGGTTTGGGTATCCAACGAAGTGTTGTGCTCTAAAGGTAGCCTGACATTGTCTGCCACCGTCAGTGAACTCAGTAGTGCGCCACCTTGAAAAGCCACACCCATTTTTTTGCGTAAGTTACGTAATTGCTTATTTTTGGCCGTAAAAATATTAACACCATCAATCGTGATAGTGCCTGATGTAGGGGTTTTAAGCCCAAGCATATGGTTAAGCAAGGTACTTTTTCCAGAACCAGAACCGCCCATCACCACCAGAATTTCTCCGGGGTTGACCTCTAAATTGACGTCTTTGAGTACATGAGTGTCGCCATATTGGGCAAACAAATGCTCTACTGTAATAATAGGCTTAACCATTGTTACTCACAGCACTTACTGAATCAGCTAAGTTAAACACCGTGTTTAAACGGGTTAGTTGCAGTACTTGAAGCGGTGAACCGTTGGCACCAACGATATGAAATTCAGTGTCATTTTCTCTGGCTTCATTGAAAGCTTCAACCAGTGAAGCCATGCCTGAACTATCAATATATTGCAGGTGGGTGAAGTCGACAATGATATTATTTTTACTCTTAATTAATTTTATGATGTCGAGTTTGATACTGCGAGAGTTGCTCAGATCGACCTCGCCATAAAGCTTAACTACTTGGTAATTGTTATGTGTTTCAATTTCAATATTCATTTAATATCACTCAAATTTAACCGTCAGTTCTAGCCAGTTACCTTTGCCTTTATGTGGGATAAGTCTTACTTTTTCAGCCACATAATGAATAAGACAAAGGCCTAACCCACCTGGTTTACATAAATTATTTTCTGCCGGTGTTAATTGCTTGTCAGTAATCTGCGAACACACATCTTTAATCACAAATAGCGCATGCTCATCATCACTGCTGACCACGATTTCGATACAGCCCTTTTTCGACATGTGATAACCATGACGAATAACATTGGCGCAAGCCTCATCAACGGCTAATACGATTTGATTGACTTTACCTTCGCTAAAAGGAAAATCGCAGCATGCATCTACCACAAATTCGCGAATATTTTTTAATTCACTCGTACAAGATGAAAACGTTTTGATGTTTGACATTGGCTAGTCCGTTATCTCCAAATCAGTGTTGTGGTCTAATTTGTCGCCTGCAGGTGCGTCATTTAATAGCTCATCATCTAATAGTTCGTCATCAAACTCTAGATCAAATTCGTCAGATTCAGTCTCATCGACTTTACCGTCATTAACCAAGTGAGCATCTCGCTGCAAATAGACATCTTTAACATAGCCATAAGGATCTAACGACCCGTCTAATATAGGTTCATATTGCTTAAATTCAATCCGACTGTCTAAACCTTCCAGCACAAACTTTCCGGCCCTTTGTTCAAACGACAGAATAGATAAAGGATAAACAAACACATCAACAAAATCGCCAACGGTATTACGTGCAGTACTGGCACCATAAACAGGCCACATAATGAAAGGTCCGTTGCCAACACCCCAAACACCAAAGGTTTGCGCAAATGTTTCTTCTTTTTTCATTAATCCCATATCGGTAGCTGGATCAAAAAGCCCCACAAGGCCGATTGTCGTGTTGACCACAAAACGTAAAACACTGCTACCGCTGTCGGTAACTTTCCATTGTAAGAGGTTATTTACTGCGTAAAGAGGTTCACTTAGATTGGATAGCAGATTTGTCACACCATGTCGGATCGGCTGAGGGATGGTTTCATAGCCTTCAGCTGCTGGTTTTAAAGCATATTTGTCCATAACCTGGTAATTAAAGTCCCAGCTTTTTCGATTAACCGCTTCGAAAGGATCACCCGGTGTTGAGGTGCTAGCACAGCCGCTAAAAAAAAGTAAAGTGGCACCAATAACTAACAATCGACCAATTATTCCCACTCATTCCTCCGGCTTTTTTCAAAAAATATATGCTAAAAATATCGGTATTAAACACGACATTTAGTATCGTTAACATCACTCAAGAGTGAAAATATAACATTAAAACGGTCAAAACTATTAGCACAATTTTGATTGATCGTTCAAAAATGAATTATACCATCACTCCATCGACCAAATGGACTATTTTATATCGCTAGGAATCGTTTAACCTATGTATCGGTTACTTATTGAATATTGGTCAAAATTGCTCTGTTGCGAATAATTTCATCCGGCTGTTACAAGCCATTTTGAATCATTTGTTTAATTTTGTGAGCCTTCACAAAATGATCCAATTGGTGTGTTTGAATCCACCATGTCGCTGCTTCCATCAATAATTGAGGATTATCATTTTTGTTGGCAAAAAATGCATAAAATGACAAACCGACGTTATCACCTTTAGCCGCGATTTTTTTGTCACACACTTCAATAATTTTCGATCTTAGTTCCGCTCTCATTATATCCTCAATCACTCGAAATTAATTTACTTAAAATGGCCTGCATCTTGTTAGTTTTTTGATGTGTAGATAGCGTTACGTTTAACACATCATTCAATAACAACCAAAACACTAGCCACAAATATTAACCATAAATACTATGCTAAAAAGTCATCGCCTCTGAACAATAAAAAACCGTTAAAGCATCGTTATACTTGTCAGCTAAACATTAAAATAACGTGTCACTTAGTGAAGAACTTTACTGTTTTAGCTGGAGAGATCATAGAGAACACTCTAGTAACGGAGTAGACTTGATGCCTACTGTTTTTGATTCAGAGAACGAGACTTGCCATGAAATTCCTTGTTGATATTCACGCGCATACTATAGCGTCAACTCACGCTTATAGTACCTTCCATGATTACCTTGGTGTTGCGAAAGCCAAAGGTATCAAGTTATTCGCCATTACCGATCATGGCCCAGATATGGCTGATGCGCCCCATTTTTGGCACTTTGTAAATATGAGAGTGTTACCTAGAATTGTTGACGGTGTCGGCGTGCTGCGCGGCATTGAAGCGAATATCAAAAATGCACATGGCGAGATTGATTTTTTTGGTGATTATTTAAAAGAGCTCGATATTGTGTTGGCAGGTTTCCATGAACCCGTTTTCCCACCATCGACTAAAGAGGCTCACACTACAGCACTTATTAACTGTATTGAAAGTGGTAATGTCGACATTATTACTCACCCAGGCAACCCTGCTTATCCAATCGATATTAAGCGCGTCGCCGCTGCCGCTGCCAAACATAACGTGGCGCTAGAGATAAATAACTCCTCTTTTTTGACGTCGAGAAAAGGCAGTACATGTAACTGTATTGAAATCGCCAATGCAGTAAAAGCAGCAGGTGGATTGCTCGTGATGGGTTCTGACTCGCATGTTGCTTTTAGCTTAGGCGAATTTGAAAAAGCCATTGAGGTGATTGAAACAGTAGGGTTTCCAATTGAACGCTTACTGAACCGAAGCCCTGAAGCGTTGTTGAGCTTTCTGACGGCAAGAGGTCATAAGTCACTTGATGAATATTCAGCTTTAATCGAATAAACATTTTATATCTCAAAACTGCCACCGTGAAATTTGGAGCATAAAAATACGGCTGGCAGACAGCTGAATTATTATCCTAACGTCCCTAGTATAGAAAAACAAAAAGGCCTGCAAACGCAGGCCTTAAAGGTTTTAATCAACACATTATATTGTGTAATATCAAGTGTGAATTAGAACGGAATATCGTCATCCCAGCCTTCATCTAAATCTGGAGTGAAGTTCTGTTGTGGCTGTGGTGCTGGACGCTGTGCAGGAGCATTTTGTTGTTGGAAATTCCCCTGAGGTGCAGCTGCTGGCTTTGGTGCATAAGCAGGTGCAGCTTGTTGCGCTGGCGCAGATTGTTGCTGGTAACCACCACCTTGCTGGCCAGCATTAGGCTGAGCTTGGTAAGCGGCATTACCTGCGGCTGGCGCAGTTTGATTGTATTGCGCTTGTGGCGGACGAGCTTGAGGCGCTGGTGCAGGACGAGACTGTTGCTGTCCCATATTTTGTCCGGCGTTTTGACCAGAGCTTTGGCCTTGCCCTTGATATTGACCACCACCGGCATTATCACCTGAGTTGCGGCTGTCTAACATTTGCATTTCCATAGCGTTGATTTCAGTCTTATAACGGTCTTGACCGGTAGTCTGATCCTGCCACTTACTGGTTTGCAATTTGCCTTCTAAATATACTTTAGAGCCTTTCTTTAAGTACTCACCAGCAATTTCCGCAAGACGACGATACATAACAATGTTGTGCCACTCGGTACGTTCTTGCATTTGACCTTGTTGGTCTTTCCACGACTCACTTGTCGCTATAGTAAAGTTGGCAACAGCATTGCCGTTTGGCATGTAACGAACCTCAGGATCTTTACCTAAGTTACCGACCAAAATCACTTTATTCACACCACGACTAGCCATCGAAATCTCCTGAGATTTTTATCTGTTTACTTTAACTGAATACTAAGCTTAATGATCTACACGATCTAATTCACAGAGCCTAACACAGCTCGCGCTTCGCTTAAATTGAATTTATCATCGACCTTTAAATAAGCCACTTTCTCTTCGAGTACGACAATGGCTTCTACAACGCCGATTAACTGTGACAGTTTACTGGCCATATCTTGTGCATCGCTTCTATCTTTTACTGTAGCTTCAAGCGTATAGCTTTTCAATAACACAGGCTTTTGCATGCCAATGGTCAAAAATAACCACACACACATTAGCCCTAGCGCAACAAAAAACACCCCAGATGCGCCTACAAGTTGATAAGCTCCACCGCCTAACATGCCGCCACAAAAAGCCCCTAAAAACTGGCTAGTTGAATACACGCCCATTGCTGAACCTTTATCGCCAACAGGACAAAACTTAGCAATCAAACTCGGCAGTGACGCTTCAAGGTAATTAAAGCCGGTGAAAAATAACACTACCGCACCACTTAACACCCAAAGGTTATCGGCATAAAACCCCATCGCGGCAAGTGACACCATCATGATCATTAACGACAATTGGAACATGGTTTTGGTGTTGTTACGTTTCACCCCAATGATAATTAACGGCACCATTAAGAAAAATGCGCCAACAAAAGCAGGGAAGTACAACATCCAATGCTTTTCTTTGACTAAACCGGCATCCACTAAATCGAGCGGCAATGCCACAAACACCGCAGTGAGCACTAAATGCAGAATAAAAATGCCAGCATCTAGGCGAAATAATTGCGGGTCTAACAACATACGCTTTAATTTTGTCGGAGTGGCGACCGTATCGCCTTTAGGTGCTTGGCTAATAGGATTGGGAACAAAAAACTGCACAATTAACATGCCCAACACAGCTAATACTGCGGTTAATAAAAACAGCCCCGTTAAGCCCATGTATTGCGCCACAATAGGCCCGACCAATAATGACAAGGCAAATGAAAAACCAATACACATGCCGATAATCGCCATGACTTTAGTGCGTTGCTCGTCTCGGGTTAAATCGGCGGCAAGTGCTAATACTGCGGCAGCTATTGCGCCCATACCTTGTACTGCACGACCAAACACCACCCCGTAAATGTGATCAGATGATGCGGCAATTAAACTACCAATGGCAAACAATACCAAGCCACCTAGAATAATCGGCTTACGTCCGTATTTGTCGGACAAAATGCCCATTGGTATTTGTAAAAAAGCTTGAGTTAATCCGTACGCACCAATGGCAATACCCACCCATAGCGGCGAAAAGCCTTCGAGGTGCTGACCATACAGCGCGAAGACAGGCATAATCATAAACAATCCCATCATTCGTAAACCAAACACGCTGGCTAACGAAAATGCGACCTTTTTCTCCATACCCGACAGTCCATTACTGGCCATGCTGTTGCCCTTTGATAAGTAATTCAACAATATTATAAGGTGCGCATATTATCACAGCGCCATAAATTAGCTCAAAAGGAAATCACAGTTTTTGATATAAGGTGTTTTATCTGCACATGTTAAACTTTAGCGGAGTTTGATGCGTACCATAAAACCACCATAGTCAAAATTGATATGAAGTCCCCCAACAAACTATGCGATACTGATCGCTGTTTTGTTTTACATAAGTCATAGAGTGATATAGATGGATAAAATTGAAATACGCGGTGCCAGAACCCACAATCTTAAGAACATCAATCTAACCATTCCCCGTGACAAACTCATTGTGATAACTGGGTTATCCGGTTCAGGAAAATCATCATTAGCCTTCGATACTTTGTATGCAGAAGGCCAACGTCGTTATGTCGAATCGCTGTCGGCGTATGCACGTCAATTCTTGAGCTTAATGGAAAAACCCGATGTTGATCATATTGAAGGCTTAAGCCCTGCCATTTCAATTGAGCAAAAATCAACCTCGCACAATCCACGATCTACGGTCGGTACCATTACCGAAATCTATGACTATTTACGCTTGTTGTTTGCCCGTGTGGGTGAGCCTCGCTGCCCAACGCATAATCAACCCTTGTCGGCGCAAACAGTCAGCCAGATGGTTGATAAAGTATTGGCGATGCCAGCAGACAGCCGTCAAATGCTGCTTGCTCCAGTGGTTAACGACCGTAAAGGTGAACACGTTAAATTGCTTGAAAGCTTATCGGCACAAGGCTACATCCGCGCCCGTATTGACGGTGAAGTATGTGACTTAACGGATCCTCCAACATTAGATTTACACATCAAACATACTATTGAAGTGGTTGTCGATCGCTTCAAAGTACGCGAAGACATGAAACAGCGTTTGGCAGAGTCGTTTGAAACAGCTTTAGAATTGTCGGGTGGCATTGCAAAAATTGCCAGTATGGATGATAGCAAAGCCGAAGAGCTGATATTTTCAGCTAATTTCGCGTGTCCGCATTGTGGCTATTCGATGGCCGAACTTGAGCCGCGTATTTTCTCGTTTAACAATCCGGCCGGAGCTTGCCAAACTTGTGATGGTTTAGGTGTGCAGCAGTTTTTTGACCCTGAGCGAGTAATTGCTAATGATGAACTCTCATTAGCTGGCGGCGCGATTAGAGGCTGGGACCGACGCAACTTTTACTATTTCCAAATGCTCAGCTCGCTAGCCGAACATTATAAGTTTGATGTTGAGAAGCCATATGCCGAACTAAGTGACAAAGTTAAAAAGATTGTCTTATATGGTTCAGGCAAACAAAATATTGCCTTTAAATACATTAATGACCGCGGCGACGTAGTGATCCGTAATCATCCGTTTGAGGGCATTTTAAATAATATGGATCGCCGTTACCGTGAAACCGAAAGTAACTCGGTACGCGATGAGCTGTCTAAATTTATTAATATGCAACCCTGTAACAGCTGTGGTGGTTCGCGCTTACGTGAAGAAGCCCGTAACGTATTTATTGGTGAGTTAAACCTACCGCAACTGACAATGTGGTCGATTGGCGAAGCTAAAGAATACTTCGACACGGTAGTGTTTGAAGGACAACGCGCACAAATTGCCGAGAAAATATTAAAAGAGATCAGTCAACGCCTTGGCTTCTTGGTCAATGTGGGACTTAACTATTTAAGCTTATCGCGCTCAGCTGAAACCTTATCCGGTGGCGAGGCGCAACGTATTCGCTTAGCCAGCCAAATTGGTGCGGGTTTAGTGGGCGTAATGTACGTGCTTGATGAGCCTTCAATTGGTTTGCATCAACGCGATAACGAACGTTTATTACAAACCCTGATCCACCTGCGTGATTTAGGCAATACCGTGATTGTGGTTGAACACGATGAAGACGCGATTCGCTTAGCGGATCACATTATTGATATTGGCCCTGGTGCTGGTGTACATGGTGGTGAAGTGATTTGTGACGGTACCCTAGAAGATATTCTTAACTGTGAAGAGTCCGTTACGGGCCAATATATTTCCGGTAAAAAGCAAATACACATTAGTGACCAGCGCACCCCTATCGATCCGAAAAAGGTGATTGAGTTATTTGGCGCATCGGGTAATAACCTAAGAGATGTTGATTTAACCATTCCTGTTGGATTGTTTACCTGTGTTACTGGCGTATCGGGTTCAGGTAAATCAACACTGATTAACGACACCTTCTTTAAAATTGCCCATCGGATGCTCAATGGCGCTACCGTTGATGAACCTGCGCCCTACAGAAGTATTGAAGGCATGGATCATTGCGACAAAGTAGTCGATATTGATCAAAGCCCTATTGGCCGTACGCCACGCTCTAATCCTGCCACTTATACGGGTATTTTCACCCCAATACGTGAACTGTTTGCTGGCACACAAGAATCGCGCACTCGTGGTTATCAGGTGGGTCGCTTCTCGTTTAACGTCAAGGGCGGTCGTTGTGAAGCCTGCCAAGGTGATGGGTTAATTAAAGTGGAAATGCACTTTTTACCTGATGTTTATGTGCCTTGTGATTCGTGTAAAGGTAAGCGTTATAACCGCGAAACCTTAGAAGTAAAATACAAAGGCAAAAACATTCACGAAGTGCTGCAAATGACGGTTGAAGATGCTCGTGGCTATTTTGATGCGATTCCATCTATTTCACGTAAATTGCAAACCTTAATGGATGTCGGCTTGTCGTACATTCGCTTAGGACAAAGCGCGACCACCTTATCTGGCGGTGAAGCTCAGCGCGTTAAACTGGCCAAAGAGTTGTCTAAACGTGATACAGGTAAAACCTTATACATTTTAGATGAACCCACTACAGGGCTTCACTTTGCCGATATTCAACTATTGTTAGAAGTACTGCATCGCTTAAAGTCTCATGGCAACACTGTTGTGGTGATTGAGCATAATCTAGATGTGATTAAAACCGCAGACTGGATTATCGATTTAGGCCCTGAAGGTGGTGCTGGCGGCGGCATGATTTTAGCCGCAGGCAGCCCAGAAGAAGTAGCAGAGCACCCAGAGTCTCATACCGCGAGATTCTTAAAGCCGATGTTGGCGCTTCACAGCAAACGTATAAAGGCTAAAAAAGCCAAATAACACGCTGAGATCAAATACCAAACCTTAGGTGAATAAGAGGAGAACACACTATGTTTACGACTCAAATTCACCTTAAGGTATTGGCTATGATGTTATTGTGCGGCTTACTCAATGCCTGCAGCCAAACACCTCAACAATGCTCGTCAGCTATTATCACCACTTGGTCTAGCGCCCATCAGCAAATTACTGAAGATATCACCACACTGAGTTCCACTGAATTTCAAGGCCGCAAGACTGACTCTGAAGGTGCCCGCCTGACTCAAGAGTATTTAATCAAACGATTTACAGAAATGGGATTACAACCCTGGCAGCCAACTTTTGCCGTCCCGTTTAGCTTTCAACATCAATTTTCAACAGTCTCTGGAGTCAATATTATTGCCACTATTGCGGTAAAAAATAGCTCAAACCGATGGCGAGTGATTACCGCTCATTATGATCACTTAGGTCAAACGGCCAGTAAAATGTATCCAGGTGCTGATGATAATGCCTCAGGCATTGCCGGAATGATGGCAATTGCAGCCCAATGGCAGGAAAATCCACCGTTAGATGATGTTAATTTGATGATTGTCGCAACCGACGCTGAAGAACCCGGCTTATATGGTAGCTATGCATTAGTGACGTTATTGCAGCAATACCCACTTATGGACATTGAGCTAAGCGTAAACTTGGACATGATAGGTCATCCAGATCGTCGTAGAGCAATCTACATGGAAGGGCAAAAAAATCTGTCAAATTTTGAGTCTATCAAACCATTGTTGATGCAACAGACCCAATTATGTATTCGAACTCATCACACAAATTTACTAAGTGGCCGGATGAAAAAAAGTGACTGGCTCAGGGCGTCAGACCATTATCCATTTCATAAAGCTGGCTACTCCTGGGTGTATTTTGGCGTGCCACCCCACGCGCAATATCACACGGCCGACGACACAATAGCCACGTTAGACATCGACTTTATTGTGGCGGTTGCTGAAACAGTATATCAAATGCTCAGCATCGATAAGCTGACCAAGGCCCCATAAACAGCCTAATTCACGCCAACAAATGTTCATTTTTCAACCAATTAACAAATCTTAAAAATCAAGAATCAGGCCAATCTTAAACTAGAATAGGCAATTTAATGTTTATTTTCAGTTTTTACGTGGTCAACACGCTTTGTTGCTGCTATAATACGCCCCCTTATCGGCGCGGGAAATCGACACGGGGTTGATTTTCTGTCTGTGAAACTTTAGCACGAGCTTCCGAACTTCGTGCGCATCCACAAGGCTACAACTCAATGTCATCTGAAAGAACTTTCCGCGAACTCGGCCTGTCTGAGTCTTTGTTGCGTTCGCTTGACGAGTTAGGTTATGAAAACCCAACTCCTATTCAAGCTGCTAGTATCGACCCGCTTATGGCTGGTAAAGATATTATCGGTCAAGCACAAACCGGTACCGGTAAAACAGGCGCGTTTGCCCTGCCTTTACTAAACAAAATCGACATGAAAATCAATGCTCCACAGATTTTAGTGTTAGCACCAACCCGCGAATTAGCGGTTCAAGTTGCCGAAGCATTTGGTAGTTATGCCAAATTCATGAAAGGCTTCCACGTACTACCGATTTACGGTGGTCAAAGCATGCAACAACAATTAAACGCCCTTAAGCGTGGACCACAAGTCATTGTTGGTACTCCTGGTCGTGTAATGGATCACATGCGTCGTGGCACATTAAAGCTAGATAATCTAAAAGCCTTAGTATTAGACGAAGCCGATGAAATGCTAAAAATGGGCTTCATCGATGATATCGAATGGGTATTAGAGCACAAGCCTGCTGACAGCCAACTTGCATTATTCTCTGCCACTATGCCTGAGCAAATTAAGCGCGTTGCAGCTAAGCACTTAACAAACCCAGTGAACATCAGCATAGCGTCTAGCCAGACAACTGTTGAGTCTATCGACCAACGTTATGTGCAAGTATCACAACACAATAAACTAGAAGCGTTAGTACGTGTTTTAGAAGTTGAAAATACTGAAGGTATTATCATCTTCGTTCGTACCCGTAACAGCTGTGTTGAATTAGCAGAAAAATTAGAAGCCCGTGGTTATGCTTCATCTCCATTACATGGTGACATGAATCAACAAGCACGTGAGCGTGCTGTTGAGCAGCTTAAGCGCGGCAAGTTAGACATTTTAATCGCGACTGACGTTGCTGCACGTGGTCTTGACGTTGAACGTATTGGACACGTAGTAAACTACGATATTCCTTATGATTCAGAAGCCTATGTTCACCGCATCGGTCGTACAGGTCGTGCTGGTCGTACTGGTATGGCAATCCTATTTGTAACCAATCGTGAAATGCGCATGTTACGCACTATCGAACGCGCTACAAACAGCCGTATTTCGCCAATGAAAGTGCCTAGCCCTGAATCAGTTGCAGAGCGTCGTTTATCTCGTTTAGGCGAGCAAATCCAAGAAACCATTAACGGCGACTTAGATTTCATGAAAAACGCTGTAGCTGAATTATGTCAACAGCTTGAAGTTGATACCGATTTACTGGCAGCTGCGTTGTTACAACAAGTACAGCAAGAGCGTCCATTACAGTTACCAACTATTACCGAGCGTCAACGTGATTCACGTGACGAACGTAGTGACCGTGGTGACCGCAATAGTAGCAGCGACCGTCCACGTCGTGAACGCAGTGACCGTGGCGAGCGTAGTAGCCGTCCAGCACCAAATAGCTTTGGTGATGCTGAAGGCTTAAAAGATAACCCAGACGTTAAAATGAATCGTTATGTTATCGATGTAGGTCGTGAAAATGGTGTTGGTGTAGGTAACATCGTTGGCGCTATCGCTAACGAAGCAAACATCGATAGCCGTTTCATTGGTCAAATCCAATTGTTTGATCAAGTCACAACGGTTGATTTACCAGACGGAATGCCTAAAGACATCCTTTCACACCTAAGAAAAGTTCGTGTGTGTGGTCGTCCTTTAAACATTCGTGAAGCGGGTGATGAAGTGTTTGCTGACACGACTCGCGGCGCAGGCGCTCCACGTCGCCCACGTAGTGATCGTGCTCGTAGTGACCGTCCACGTACCGACCGCCCAGCGGGTGATCGTCCGGCTAGTGACCGCCCTGCAAGTGCAGAGCGTCGTCCACGTAAGCCACGTGACAACGGTTAATCATTCAGTTGAATGACACAAAAAATGGAGCCTAAGGGCTCCATTTTTGTTTTCTGCATTTGGTTAAACCCATTCTTTATAAGCTAAAAATGATAAAACCAATTAACACTAATTAATTTGGTTACTGCAAGAATGTAGGTAATATTATCATTCTCGAATGAATTAACCCGATAGGTAATCTACATGGATTTTTTAGTCGTCGTTGCACAAATATTTGGCTCGCCATTCCTTGACGCTACAAAATCAGCTAAACAAGATAAAACTTTATTGTGGATGATGATAATTGGCGGCACACTATTTAGCGCATTTGGCTTAACGCTCTATTACCTTGCTAAGCATAGTTAATCCCATCAACAGTACTCATTAAATAACACTCATACTGCAACAGCACGAACTTAACCTAAACTGCATTGACTTACAGTCAATTTAACTACAATACAGTCCTGAACGCTTTTGCCTGTTTACGCTTTTGATACAAAGGCACAATTTGCACCACAAATACCGCACACACAATCAGCACGATTCCCATAAATGACAAGCCATCAATATTGGCGCTGGTAAACACTCCGCTCCACCAGCCAAAACTGACCACCAATTCAGTAGCACTAAAACTCAATACCGGCGTTAACGATAACATCGCACTCACTTGCGCAGTGGGCCAATAATGTAAAGCTTGACCAAAACAGCCGTACGCAATCAAAGTATTGGCGCCGCAAAAAAGTACTATCCACCATTGATCGAGCGTCATCGCTTCAAACTGACTAAAGTCACTCAATGGCGCCATAAGCACAATACCTAATGCATAGATAAATAACAGCACATTACTGGGCGATAATTGCTGACTCACCGACTTTTGTAATAGCGCGTAACTGGTCCACGACATTACCGAAAACTGCACAATCATAATGCCGATAAGCACTTGCTCATCACGAGCTTGATTCAAATCGAGCTGTGGATGGAAAAACATCAACATGCCTAATCCAAGCGTGGCAAAACAACTGAGCTGAAATGCATTAAAACGCTCTTTGAAGAACAACACCCCACCAAATGCCAAGAAAAAAGGCGCAGTTTGGAAGTTAAGCTGGGCAGTACCTGGGGCTAAATATCCTAACGAATAAACAAACGACACGTAATTGCACATCAACAGCACGCCAGCGAGCAGCAATTTCAACCATACTAATGAAGGTAAACCGACAAATTGACGTAATGCACCTAAGCGCCATTGAATTAACAAGGTCACGACTAACGCCATGACAAACCGAAACCAGGTCAGAGTAACTGGTGTAATAAATCCACCTGATAGCTTTAATGCTATAGGCAAAATACCCCAGAAAAATACTGCTATAGAAACAAATATCAGTCCTAAACGGGTATTCGCGCTTGCTTGTTCACTGTTCACGTTGGTTTATCCATCACATCATTAAGGCGTGAATTCTGCCTGATTAACCCAATAAAGTCTTTATCAAGAAAGGCTAACCTTACCCTTGATTGTTCGCATAACAAAAAAGCCTATTTCAACACCTCCTTTTATCGTGCAAACGCATTGAATGCAGGTAAAATAGCCGCCATAAAAACCCTTTGTACCCTACTACCTAAGGAACACTCGCATGAGTCTTGCCGATTCCGTTCTTGCCGTGAACAATGATTTACCTATCCGTACCGACAAGCCTGTCCACAGTGGCAAAGTACGCAGTGTTTACTGGTTAACCGACACCGACAGCCGTCGCTTAATTCGCGACAAAGGTTACGATGTACCTGAAGATACTCCGCTAGCGATTATGGTGATCAGCGACAGGATCTCGGCGTTCGATTGTATTTTTCATGGCGAAGGTGACTTGCAAGGTATTCCAGGTAAAGGCGCTGCACTGAATGCGATTTCAAATCATTGGTTTGGTTTGTTCGCCGAAAATGGTTTAGCCGACAGCCACATTCTAGATATTCCACACCCTTTTGTATGGATAGTGCAAAAAGCTCGCACTATTAAAGTTGAAGCTATTTGCCGTCAATACATTACCGGCTCAATGTGGCGTGCTTATTCAAAAGGCGAACGGGTATTTTGTGGTATCACCTTGCCAGAAGGGTTAAGCAAAGATCAAAAACTGCCAGAGTTACTGATCACTCCATCAACCAAAGGTATCTTAACCGGTATCCCAGGTGTGCCAGCGCAAGATGACGTTAACATTAGCCGTAGTGATATTGAAGCCAACTACCAAGCCTTTGGATTTGAAAAACCACAAGATATCGACTTGTATGAAACCTTGCTAAAGCAAGGCTTTAAAGTAATTTCAGATGCGCTAGCAAAGCTTGATCAAGTGTTTGTCGATACTAAGTTTGAGTTTGGCTACGTCAATGACAAAAATGGCCAATCAAAACTGATTTACATGGATGAAGTCGGTACGCCTGATTCATCACGTATTTGGGACGGAGCCGCTTATCGTGAGGGCAAGATTGTTGAAAACTCAAAAGAAGGCTTCCGCCAGTTCTTACTGAATCATTTTGACGATGCCGACATTTTGCTAAACAAAGACAGAATGCCAGAACGTGAAGCGCTTGCTCGTGACAATGACTTACCATTAGACGCAATGATGAATGTATCGCGCACTTATATAGGTGTTGCAGAAAAAGTCACAGGTTCAAGCATTCCATTACCAGCCAACCCAAAAGCTGACATTATTAAAGTGTTACGTGAACAGTATGATTTAATTGTGTAAATTAATTTAACGGTATAATAAACAAGGCGCTAATAGCGCCTTGTTTATTATTAGCTGACCCAATTAATGCCTATCAAAAAAGATTATCTCCTTCCTAAAACCATTGCCAGTAACTCACGCTGTATGTTTATGTTCGCTTAGTACCTTTTCACCACTTAAAACCTTTCGCTGCTTAACAAGCTCAACGACAGCATCACCTAGCAAAAAATTCCCCGCGCTAACCAAAATTTACAATACTTACAATTGTAAATGATAATGATTTCCATTTAATGTTTATGTATCATCATGGCGGTTGAATAATTACGCTACAAAAACCGACTTGGTAAACACTCAGAACATGGATTCGTTCATAGCAGTAAAAGATGATAACACCATGAAATTAAATAACATTAGTTTAGCTGTATTATGTGCCATCAGCCTCAGTCAACAGGCCATTGCCGCCGACACAGTGCCTGATGAAAACACTAAAAAAGAAAATATCGAAACAATTGAAGTAAAAGGCAGTTACATTGCCGGCTATAACGCCCACTCAGCCAGCGGCGCATCACGCTTAGATTTAGCCATTACCGATATTCCCCAATCTGTTTCAGTCATTACCGATGCCCAATTGCAAGATTTTCAGTTGCATGACATTAACGCGGCACTCGATACCGCTACCGGCGTCAATGTTGAACGTATTGAGACTGACCGTACGTATTATACCGCTCGTGGTTTTGACATTACGAACTTCCAAATCGATGGCATTGGTTTACCGCTAACATCTGGTAACAACCATGCCGACGAAGACACAGCTATTTACGACCGTATTGAGGTCATCCGTGGAGCCAACGGTTTAATGACTGGCGTAGGTAATCCATCGGCAACCATTAACTTCATTCGTAAACGCCCAACAGCAGACAATCAACTTACGGTTAATGGTACTTATGGCAGCTTTAATAACACCCGCTTAGAAGCAGACGGAACTGTCAGAATAAATGACACCTTTGCCGCTCGTGCAGTTGCCGTTACCCAAAGCAAAGATTCTTACTTAGATCGCTACCAAACAGACAAAAATGTCTTTTATGTGTTTTTAGAAGCCAACTTATCTGACGACACTAGTTTGTCACTAAGCCACAGTTACATGAATAACGATGCTACCGGCAATAACTGGGGCGCGTTACCGTTATATTATACTGACGGCAGTTCGACTAATTACGACCGATCGACCAATACCTCTGCCGACTGGTCAAACTGGCAAGTTGTTAAAAATAATACTGTGTTAGAGCTTAGCCATCATTTTAATGATGATTGGCGTTTACGGGCAACTTATTCACATAAAACAACCGATGAAGATACTGAGCTATTTTATGTTTTCGGTACGCCAGACAAGGATACCGAATTAGGCTTAACCGGTTATGGTAGCGAATATGATTTAGATGATAAGCATGACCTAATCGATATGTATGTTGATGGTAACTTCAGCTTGTTCGGCCGAGATCATCAGATTGTAGCGGGGGTGAATTACTCTAAAATGAGCTACACCGACAGCTCACTTTACGATTACACTACCGGCAACGGCTTCCCCAAGATGCCAGATCTCAACACCTGGGACGGCAATACACCAAAGCCGACCTTCAAAGATAGCTTACGTGGCAGTGATGTCTCGCGTGAACAGCAAGCCGCCTATTTCACCGGACGATTTAACATCGTTGATGATTTGCACGTTATCGTTGGTGGTCGCTACAACGACTGGCAGGCAGAAGGTGTGTCTTATGAAGTAGACCAAGAAGCTGACTACCAAAAGTTTATCCCTTATTTAGGCGCCGTTTATCGCTTTATGCCAGAGTTAGTGGCTTATGCAAGCTACACCGAAACCTTTGTACAGCAGGATAAAGTGGACGTTGACAATCGATTCCTTGATCCCATTACCGGTGAAAGCCGCGAAATTGGTTTAAAAAGTGAATTGTTTAATGGACGTTTAATTGCCAGCCTAGCGTACTTTGATGTGGTTCAAACTAATATCGCAGTACTTGACCCTGCCACTGAAGGGTTACCAATAGACTTACAGAAGTATTATGGTTCCGACGGTATCAGCAGCACAGGGTATGAAATCGATATTGCTGGTGAAATTTATTCAGGCCTTAATGTCAGTATTGGTTATACCGATTTTGATATCGAAGGTGATGATATCGTTGCAGCTTACACACCGAGCAAGTTATTCAAACTAGCAGCCACTTATGACTTTGAAACCATTGAAGGATTTTCTGTCGGCATGAACATGCGTTGGCAAGACGACATCTCTCGCAACCAAGGCGTAGTTGCCGCAGGGTTTGATAATGCCGGTGCTGACATTGTCACTAAGCAAGACTCTTACACGGTTATTGATCTCATGGCTAAATATCAAATCACCGAAAACTTAGGTTTAGCGGTTAATGCCAATAATGTCGGCGATGAGAAATACATCAATAGCTTATATTGGGCTCAAGGGTATTACGGCGCACCTGCCAATTATAGCGCGACCTTAACCTGGAAAATGTAAGGTTAAACCTCATCAATTAAAGAATAAGTGATATTACCTACTAATGGTATTCATCACTTACATAAAAAAGGATGACTCAATGGTCATCCTTTTTTATTAGTGCTTAAACAGTCAGTAAAAATTAACTGCGACGGCGTAAGCCTAGTGCACCTAATAACATTAACGCAAAGTAACCTAAGCTACCACCATCACTGTCTTTAACAGGCTCTGGTGTTGGTGTTACTGGCGTTACTGGCGCTGGATAGCTTAATGCAATAATCACTGGATCATGGTCTGAAGCTGAGAATGGACTTTCAGTTTTAACCAGCTCTCCGGTGTACTTGCTACCATATTCAAACAGGTTAGATTCAACTGAGTTAATGTGCCAGTCGTCAATACCCACTAACTTAGCCGCTAAACTTTCATTGGCCAACGCATGATCTAAATTACCTAATTCGCCGTTATAGCTATATGAGTAAGTATCTGCACCATGTGCTTGAGTGTTTAAGTTAATTAAACCATAACCTTTATCAATCACGCTGCCTTCACGCTCGTACACTTTACCGTTTAAGGTAGTCCACGATGCGGTGCGGATAACATGGTCAGTGGTTGAGGCATCATAATCTGTAAGTACTGCAACCGGATCTTCTTTGCCATAGGCATTTAAATCACCAATAACCAGTACATCACCTTCAACATCTTTTAGCGACTCACCGAGTACTTTAGCTGCCGATACACGGAAAGAATTACACTTTCCTTGTAAATCCGCTGGCTCACCGTTTTCGTTAAAGTCAGCCCAATCTTCAATACAACCTGAACCTTTCGATTTTAAGTGGTTAACCACAATCGTCAGTTTTTCATCATTAATGCTAAAGGTTTGCACTAAGCTATGACGTTGGAACTTGTCATAGCTAGGGCTTTGCTCAACCACGCCATCTTTCTCGCGGTTTTGGGCACCTTCTGCGGCATGTTGTTCTGGCGTCGCAATCACTTTTGCCGCACCGTCTAATGTAATACGGGCTGGGCGATATAACATGCCAACCGTAATCGCATCACTGCCGATAAACTTGTCTTCATACTTATCAGCATCTTCAATTTCAACAAAACGATACGCTTGATCATCAGTTAATTCTGCGTTCAATGCATCTACAAGGTTTTGAATAGCACTTAACTCGCCAAAGCCATTGTTAGCGATTTCCATTAAACCAACAACATCAGCATTCATGGCGACAAGCGCATTTACAATTTTAGTACGCTGTAACACCATTTCTTCTTCAATTAATGCACCACGATTGCTACCCGATGGATTAGCATCACCGCCAACGACGTCATTGAAGAAGTTCAACACGTTAAAGCTCGCCACGCGAATGTCACCCATATCTGCCACTGTAGGCGCATCGGTACGATCATTTACACGGATAAAATCGCCAGCAGTAATCATGTTGGTCGGTAAAATGCGATATGCGTTGTAGCTATAACCGATCACACCTTCAAGGTTAGTTAATTGGTCACCTACACGGATATAACCTGTTTCAGCGTTAAAATCTGGGAAGTAAGGCACTTCGCCATTTTTCGCTTTGAAATCAGATTCAACAAATAACTGATTTACTGCGTTAGCTTTAGCCAGTGCAATCGAATCTGCAGAATTTGGCTCAAATACTTGAGTAGGTTTCATTAACGGTGCTTTATGTGACAGCACCATATTGTTACGACGTCCGCCATAATCGTAGCTAAAAGTACGGGTGATTTTCATCTCACTACCCGCATCTAATACCACTTTCATGCCTTCAACACGCTCTAGTGCTTGCGTTAGGGTTTCGCCATCTGCAACATAAAATGCACTGGCTACAGGCACTTCGCCTAATGCGCCAACTTCAAATTTTTGTTCGTCTTTAAGGTCAATCTGAGTCGAGCCGTAATACTCGTTTACTTTACCTTGCACACACACTTCAGTGCCAGGCTGAATAGTGTCTGGAGCTGCTTCGTTCAAGAAGACAAAAATACCGTCTGACGTATAAGGTGAGTTGTCACCTTGCATATCTTGAATAAAGAAACCTTTGTATAAACTGTCGCTTCTAGAAGTAACAATGCCTTTTACGGTCACTTCATTGGCCGACTCATAACTACCATCGGCAATTAATGGGCTTGAATCACCAGCGCCTTGCACATCATAAATGTTCGTTAGTGTTGCACCATTACAAGTAAATGTACTGGGTTCTGGTGTAACTGCGGCATCAAGCGAGCCTAAACCACTAAAGGTGTCTTTATCTAATGTGGCCCATTGGCTAGCATCATAAGTAGAGCTCGCCGTTAAGGCATCTAAATTACGCTGAAATGTAGTATCTTTCCCCCAATCGGTAGGTGTTGGGATCTCACCAATCACATCAACCAACACACCGTCTTTTAATAGACCGACAGCATCGCCGCCATTAAAATTTACATTGTCTGTAATAAAATCTGTAGCAGCCGGAACAGTAATCGCAGCACTTGAGTGCAAAATCACTTTGACACTTTTAGCCGCAATAGAGTTAGTAAGCACTACCATATCTTCCGCAACAGTAGCACCGTCTTTGTAACGTACTAATTTGTAACCTGTTAAATCAATTGCAACGTTACTGTTGTTATACAGTTCTATCGCTTTGTTGTACGAACTACCTTCAACGTATTCACTAATTAACACTTCTGCATTTGCCATTATCGGCAATGCTGCTGCAACTGCGAGTGAAACCGCCGTTAGTTTAGTCAGTCCTTTCATTTTTAAACCCCATATTTTGTAATATAAATGCTATTTTTTTGTAATATGCGGGGCGATTGTCCCAAAGTTTGTTTACAGAAAAAAGAACATTGATCACATTAATGAGGTAAACAAATTTGCTATCTGATTGATTACCAAGTAATTTTGTTTTTATTAGAAAACGGTAATAGATAAAGTTAAAAATACTTCAACTAAAACAGTAGCTAGCACAAGAACAGGAGGAGGATAATCGGTTGTTAAAAAATATAAATTCTGTAACACTTATATACAAAAAACTATAAAATTAACGACATACGGTTTAATATTTTATCTCATGTCATAAATAATATTGAACATTTAGGATTTTTACCCGATCATTACATTAACATTGATCATCTACACTGTTCGAATGTTAAGTACGCCATGCATATAAACCAATAAATCACTTAAGGTATATGATTTATTGTCGATATTGATCATGACTCAATATTATGTTGGTCACAGAAGAATATTATCAAGCTGACTATTTTAGTATCCAAATGCTAATAGCTCATCTAATATTTGAATTTATTGTCTTTACCGGTTTAGGTGCTCAAACCATGAAACAAGTTGATTTCAGAACTATCGATAAACTTTTCATCAAAATGTCCATTAACGATAAATTTTGGGCTATTTTTGGACTGTTCCTGATCATTTTATCAAGTGTATCGATTAGTAGTTACTTTAGTAAAATTGAAAATATTGAACAGCAATCGTTACATGTTTTAGAACAAAAAACCGCTGCTACGGTCCAAGCACTTGAGGCGACAAGTCAGCTAGACCAAGCTTCAAACTTAGGTTTGCAAGTCTCAGGTCGTTCGCAAACCAGTTCACGCCAACAAGATACTATTACCGCTGTGTATGCATTAGATGGCCAATATTATACATTAAGCGAATCAGTTTCTGGACAAGAAGCCAATGCTAAACAAGCTGCATTTATGTCACTGCTAATGTCATTCTTATGGGTGTTACCTTTTATAGTGGTGATTTACTGGACGGCAACTTTTCTTGGTGGAGCACTTTGGGTGCTATGGGATACCACGGAAAAAATTGCTAAAGGAGATTTAACCTCTCGTTTAGGTTTCCATCCTGGCCGAGATGAATTCGGCACCATTGGTTGCGCACTCGATAAAGCCATGGACACATTGACTGAGCTCGTGGTTGCAGTGAAAAAAAGTGCCGATACCTTGCAAACAACCTCTAGTTCATTTGCCAATGACGCAGTGCAAAGCGCGGAACAAATTGATTTACAATATGCTTCACTTGACTCAGTTGCTACAGCAATGGAAGAAATGACGGCATCAGCTGCCGAAGTATCTAATATCGCTCGAAATTCAACTCAACGCGTTGAACAAGATTCAGAGTACACTCGTCAGAGTTATGACCGTGCTAAACTTGCCATTAATGAAATTAAGCAGTTATCGACCTACATTGAACAAACATCAAACTCGGTCAATACCCTAAAAATTAATGCGACCAATATTAATGAAGTGATCACCACCATTAATGCTATTTCAGATCAAACCAACTTACTGGCATTAAACGCAGCAATTGAAGCGGCACGTGCAGGTGAAATGGGTCGTGGTTTTGCGGTGGTTGCAGACGAAGTAAGAACCCTTGCGGGTCGTACACAAGCTGCGACGGTCGAAATTCATAAAATGATTGAATTACTGCAAAGTGAAACGCTCAATATTGACAGCATAACTCAAGATACTGTCAAGCAAGCACAAACCAGTAGCGACCTAATCACTAATATTGGAACCGATATTAATGCCATTTCTGAATCAGCAAATTCAATTATGGACATGAGTTTCCAAATTTCTACATCGTCAGAAGAACAAAGCGCAGTGGCCAATGACATTGCAAAAGAGCTGACTGACATAAGACAGAAATCAAATATTATAAGAGGTTTATCGCAACAGTCTTCAAGTGGTGTTAAAGATCTTGCAAAAGCATCAGCTGATTTGGGTAAAATTCTAAGTCGATACCGTACTAATTAATCTCAGCTCAGATTATTAAGTCACCTATATGTTCATGTGCATATAAGCCCTAAACGAAAAGCGACACGAATTATCATAATGTTGTGTCGCTTTTTCATTTCGTAACCTTCAACCCTCAATTTCATTGATATTTTATCATTTTTGACCATATAACATTCAATCTAAACAGACTTATCGCTTTCAGGCTATTGAGTAAAATGTTGCGTAATTATTGTCCATCACGTTTGATAAAATTAATATTACATAAAAGATACCCGTGAGCCATTATGACTTGCTCTCGCTTAAGTATTTTAATATTTCATAGCACAACTCGTGAAATGTCACTTTCAGACGAAGCTTTTCAAGACCCGCAATAACACAGTAAGTGTTGTTAAAAACGACAAGCTCTTATTGATAAAAGTATTTACACTCTGTATTACGGTTTTCGTTGAAAAAAACGTAACTGTTTATTTGCTTGGTCTGATTATATGATTCAAAAGTCATAAAGTACTCTTTATGAAGCATATTTAAACAATGACTCTACGAGGTACTTATGCAGGAAGACATTACCAAGGCGATAATAGATTGGACTGAAGGTAACCCTAAATCAAAAGACAATTTGTATGTGCTTATTTATGATCACCTTCGCAAATTAGCATCGCGACAAAGGATGAAGGTCTCGAATAAATTTGGTCAACACAGTATTGAAGAACACATAAATTCCACTACCGCCATAGTCCATGAAGTGTATATAAAACTTGAAAATGGTAACGGTGAATACTTTAGTAATCGTAAAGAGTTTTTTTTGATGGTTGCACGTACTGTTCATAATATCTTAGTCGATCAAGCTAGGAAAAATGCAGCCCAAAAACGACAAGTCGAATTAACCACATTTGATAATATACAGGAAGAGGCCGCGTTTGAGTTTTCAGAACAAGACCAAAAGATGCTGGATTTAGGCAACGCATTACAGCAAATGGAAACAGAGCACCCAAGGCAAGCACAAAGCATGCAGCTTAAATATTTTGGCGGCCTACTCACCAAAGAGATCTCCGATATTTTATCGATTAGCATTTCAAGTGCAGAAAAAGATATCGCCTTTGCAAAGTCTTGGTTAAAAGTAAGATTACTATCATGAAAACAATCATCTTATCCACCAATTACCAAGGCCAACAACTCTCTTGTTATTGGAACTCGCTCACTAAAAGCATTGAATTTAATGCCGCGAGTAAAAGCATAAAAATTTTTACCGGTTATGGCTTTATTAGTCGAATCAAAACAACAAAATTAGATACTAACCTCATGGTAGAAGTACATTTTAGAAAACTTGCCAAAGAAAAAATTGCCATCATCATGCTAAAAATCCAAGGTGTTATCTTAAAAGCCCAGGCAATAGAAATCGGCACTGGCGGTAAAATTGCGATGTCTTCAATTAAGTATCATCAATTAATTGGTTAAGTTAATAAACATTAAATACTGTTAACCTTGCCTAAATCGATTAATTGTTATAAAAAGGTAAATTCAAGCTGCTGATTATAAAAATAAAATATCAGTAATTTATTTTTTAAAGTAGTAGGCAGATAAATGGATTCAACCGCCTTATTTGATCACTTCTCACGTCTTATCGACTTACCCCAAAGTCAACATGCGGCCTACTTTGCCGAGCATATTACTGATGGGTCGCTAGCCAATAAACTCACGCCGATGTTAGCGAGCCATTTTAGTGCCAATGATAAAACCCAATGGCATGAGCTGATCGCTCAACAAGCACAACACATTACCGGTGATGAACAACTGGAACGCTTGCTTGGCACCCACCTGGGCGTATACACCTTAAGCCAAATCATTGGCGAAGGCGGCATGGGGATTGTGTTTCTGGCAGAGCGTAACGATGGCATGATGCAGCAGCAAGTGGCGATTAAGTTTTTGTTTCCCTCTATTGTTCATGTGGTGGGCTCTCAACTGGTGCATAACCAGGCCCAAATACTCGCCCGATTAAATCACCCTAATATTACTCAGGTGTACGATGCCGGCACCACTGAGTCTGGCTTGCATTATGTGGTCATGGAATATGTTGCTGGTCTGCCCATTGATGCATATTGCCGAGCGCACCAACTCAACTTTATTGAACGCATTTATCTATTTTTAGACGTGTGTGACGCCATCAGTAAAACCCACTTAATTAATATCGCCCACAGCGACATTAAACCGGCTAATATTTTGGTGAATAAAGACGGCGTGGTAAAAATACTCGACTTTGATATTGCCAAAACCTTGCAACACAACGAGCAAGAGTCACAGCAAGACAGCGTAAAACGTTACTTACGGGCGCTGAGTCTGGCCTACGCCTCGCCTGAACAATTAACCGGGCAAACATTAACCTTAGCCACCGACCAATATTCGTTAGCCGTATTGCTGTATATGTTACTCAGCGAACAACTGCCGTTTGATATTGAACATAAACACATTGGTCAACTGGTCTGCGACATTCAAGCAGGGGCCGCAACGCCGCTGTCGATAAACCCTAATGTGGTAAGCATTACCCGCTTACAACAATGGGCGATGGTCGATGACCTACGGCGCATTATTGCCAAAGCCATGTCAGCTCAAGCAAGTGAGCGTTATTCTACGGTGGCCGCCTTTAAGTCTGACATTCATAAAACCTTAAAGCACTTTGCCAGCTCTGTGAATTTTTCACCGCTGCAACGCGGTAAAAAATGGTTAGTGAGAAAACCGCTGCTGGCCGCGGTGTATGTCATGGTCATCGGTGCGGGAATATCCTTTAAGCTGCAAAATGAGCAAGTATTACAAGAGCGAAATCGCGCCATTGCTGCGCAACAAAAAGCAGAACAAGAGCAAGTGAATGCCACTGAGGTCGCCAATCAATTAGCCAACATATTCAAACAAGCTGACCCGACCCAAACCCAGGCTAAAGAGCTGACCGCCAAAGACATGCTGGCACAAGGTTATGAAAGCATTCTGGCCTCAACTACCTTAAGCAGCAGTGCCAAATTAGCCTTATTGCAAGTCATTGCCGAAAGCTACACCGGACAAGGCCAGCATCAAGATGCCATCACAGTGCTCACAGGCATTATCAACACGCCTGAATACCTGTTGTACGATATTCAGCACCAACTGCGCTTATCGCTGCAACTCATTGACAGTTATCAACGAACGAAACAAAACGTGAAAGCCCTCGCCTTTGTCGACACACTCAAGCAACACATTAGCGCACAGGCTGGCAGCGACCACATCAACAAACTGACCTTAATGGCAGAGCTGGCCTCTATCTACTCTTTGAGGTGGACTCAAGGCGCGGAAGGCCTCACCCGAGCCAAGCAGATTATCGACAACATCGACAAGGCACTGGCGCGCAACACGCTAAGATTAACAACCAAGGAGCGCATAAGCTTTCTTTCGCAAAAAATTAGTTTATTAGATGCATCTCTATTGACAGCATCGCAAGAGCCTGAGGCCATTGACGAACAACATCACCACGACACTCTAAGTAATATTGTGCTGATAGCACAAGAGCTGCTGCCACTCATTCCGGTTCACGACAAGCAATATATTGAAGTTTTAAAGTGGTATACACGAGCAATAACATCCAGTCATATGACCGAGGCACAGCTGACCAGCGAGATACTCATGCAGGCGTTGCCCGATATTATCCATTTTTACGGTGCGCAGCACCCTTATATCGCAACGGTTTATAATGGGTTGTCGAGGGCATTTGAACATGAAGGCAACCTGGCCTCGGCCAAGATATACCGTAATAGGCAGCTTGATTTAATCACATTACATCACGGTGCTGACAGCTTTAACTATGGAGAAAAGCTGGAGTCACTGAGCTTTGTTTACGAGCTTGGCGGTGAAATGGCGCAGGCTGATAAATTATTATTGCAAGGCTATCACATTGCTAAACAGCAATTTTATCAGGCAGGCGCAATCAACATCGAGTACATGGATAATTACATTAACTTTGTGCTCTACATGATTTATCACTATGCCAACACCGAGCGAGTTCAAGCGACCAAACCCTATGTCGATGAATTGCACAGCCTGCTGACACACAATAATGCAACCGTATCACTTAATCTTAACATTTATAAGGAGTTCCAGCCGCTGGCGATGATGCTGATTAATAAAGACTATACCAACATCATCAAGCAATTGGCCCCACAAGAAGACAAGCTATTAGATACTGCATCATATTTAATTACTGCCTACGTTAACACCGAGCAATATCAACGGGCTATTACACTGGCTGAACGCATTAAGCGCATTGTATTAAGCGGTTATGCCTTTTTATATCCGACCTATTATTATCAACAAGTTGGCTTTGACCTAGCCAAAGCCTATGGCAAAAGTGGCGATAACAATAATGCCAAACGCACCTTACAAGAAATGTACGATTACAATGCTAAGTTAAATCCCGCCGCTGACAATTACTGGTTACAACGCATTTTACGCGACGCTAAACGTTATGCCGTTGAGATAAATACCGCATCAACTGAGCACGAGTTAATGGCAGAGACGGACTAATGACAGACTGTTGTAAAATGCTCTGTTACCTCAGATCGTGATAGTAAATGCATATTAAACTTGCGATCTTTTTCATCCAGAATAATAACCTTATCAGTCGGACAATGGTAACGAACGGTGATGACTTACTTTGAAGGCTAACAGTTATGCCTAATTGTAATGACTTACCATGATATCGAACAAACAACTCATTTGAGTCACCCTTTCTACCACAGATCATCTCACTAGCTTAAGTTCAAGCTAAGTTAAACCATTCGAATAAATATCCGATTAAACCTTCTTTTTCAACTATCTTTTTAAACCCTCTGATTAAAAAATTTTATAAAATAGTTTTACTGTTTTTATTGGTTATTACGTAGCTATTAGTTTTAGCATTAAAAAACTATGTTTAATAACCAAAGCTCGGGATAAATACTTACCATATCCAACTCAACATCTTTATTTTGAATTAACGAGTTTAATAAATTACTGCGGTTCGGCAGTCTATTTTTACTTAATCTTCATTGATACCATCAATAACTAAGAGGTAATACATGCAACACTGTACTAAACCTATTTTTGCCTCAGACAAATTCTGCGAAGATTGTGGTAAAGAAGTGGCAGTAAAAAACCAGCGATCAACCGTTGAAGAAATCTCACCCGATATTCTAACGGAGTTAAAAGTGCGCTATCCCAGATCGTCTATTGTGACGGGGATGATTACCAATTTATATTTATATAAGCGCAAGTATGTCACTAAAGAAAGTCATTTAATATTTTCATTCTGGTATTTAACACTGGTCACTAACCAGGGTGAACCCCTTGAGCTCAGTGTAGATGCAGAAACGACTTTAGGGGCAAACCTTAATAAAGGTGATGTCATTTCATTGCTTCAACCAACCTTGTTAAGTTTAAACCATAAATTGGAATCTAAAGCATTTAAGACAATAATTAACAATAATGATTATGCTGATTACATTGTGATTCATGCTCAAGACAAGCAATACAAAATAAAAGGCAATGATTATGATGTTAGTCGTCAATCTAAGCCCATATACACCTTTTTTGTGACTTATTTTGTTGCTCTCTTTAGCTTTATAACACTTAACTATTCGATAGACACAGTGATTAACTTAACCATTGCCGCTATGGTTATTACCTTTATTATTGAATGGACAATAAAAAATAATAAATATAAAAAGCATCTTTTAGATTATGAGGCATTAAGTAAGACTTTCGACGCGCTGTCGCAGATCTCAATTTCCGAATTAGGTTATGAAAATTTACAACGTGTAAAACAAGACGATGATGTTATTTGTGTCAGTTGCCAACAACGAATATCAATAGACAGTGATTACTGCTTTTGTTGTGGTATCGCACAAAAAAATGCCATTACACCGCCCAATGACAATGTGTCATTATTGACAACACCACAAGACAAAGCCATAACCGCAACGTCGATTGCCGAGATTGAACAATCGATAAAAGCAACCTACTCGTCGGTATATCAAACGCCTTTTATCTTCAATAACCTGGTGTCTAAAAGCTTTACTGGCACAATGAATTTTGAATCTATTTTAGGTAAAGTCGTCAGCAAAAATGCGAGTGCTAGTACGTCGGACGTCACCACAACCAGCACAACAACGGCCTATAATAGCAGTGGCTATAAAGCTGATTCGAGTGAGTCAAGGCATCGTTTAAGACAATCTGATCTGCAAGGTCAAATAGTACTATCAACCGCAGATGGGTTTTTAACGTTATCATTGCCTGAAAAGCAGATGATAGCGACTGATGTGGGTGATTGGTTTTTATATCAAGATTGTAATATAACCACTGATTGCGGCAAACAAAACCGGTTTCAAATATTCTTTTATAATGTAACTAAAAAACTGCATTATGATGTACCAAGTATCCAAATAAGCGAATTTAACGCAAAGGAAGGGGGCATGATAGGATTAATGTACACCTTGGCATTTTTCTCGTGTTTGGGCTTTTATGCCGCGGGCACTTACCCTTTGTTAGAGTTTATTAATGGCAAATTGGGTGCGCCGCTCAATGACTTTTTTCTGTTTATATCGCCCTCTATTATGTTAATTTTTATGACTGTAATAGCAGAAATTAAATCACGTTCACTAGTCCTAAAATCCTGTAGTGCGATCGATAATGCTGGTGAAAAAAACAAACAAATCAGGATTGATTTATCTGAAGATGAAGCCGAACTTAGAAGAAAATTACTAAAGCTGAGTTAATATAACAGGTTGTATTTATGTATCGCTCAATGTTAACACTGGTGCAGTCTTATAATACGTAAACTAAAGCTACTGGTTTCTAGTGGCTTTTTTATAGCCAACTTTTAGTGAATAGGGCAAATAATGACCATTAACTAAATTGTTAATAAATTTTTACGGGTTTTATGACTAACTGCGTAGATGTTGCTTTTTTGGTATTTGATTAAACTACTTGATAACCAATATTATCGAAGGAATGTGATTATGAAAGAGCAAGCAGATAAAGTCATTAAACAGCAAGAAATCAACTTAAAAGATGGCATATTTGAAGAAACTGAAACACCGGTAAACTCTAGCGTAGATGCAAAATCAGCTATGGATAACGTATTATTATCTATTCTTAATTTTGCGAGTAAACCATGGCATAAAGCGCTACCAACATTAACGTTTAATAATAAGTTTTCAGTGATTACATTGTTGCTTTTTTTTGTAGCAGGTTTTTTACCGGCAATAAAACTATTTTCTGAATCGCAATCATTATACGAATTAATCGAAGCCTCTAACTTTCAAATTATGATTCTTTTAGTTGCGGCATTGTATGCAATGGGCGTTAAACGCTCTATTAGTAAAGTCGCATCCATTATATTAGTACTGATTATTTTTTATAACATTAATGAAGCACACGAAATGGCTGCAAGCTTTGTTGGCAGCAATCGATCTTTTCTTAATGAAAATACTCTAAACATGATTTTAGAATCGATGCGCTACGGTTTAGTGATTTGGCTGATTAGCTTGGTGAGTATTATGATTTTATCGGTATTGCCTTTTTATACAACCAATACCCAGCTATGGCCAACGTTAGTTGAAATATTTAACACTCAATCAACGAGCACAGTAAACGTGAAAGAATTTACAGGCAGAGTAAATGACAATATTCAATCTGCAGTGAAAAAAGGCCATCAATCAATAGAACAAATGAACACGCCATCAAACCAGGAAAAACTGGCAAAACTACAAACCTTGAGCATGCAAAAAAAATCATTAATTGGCATTGCGGCTATAGGGATTGTCGTGTTTATCCCGATGATGTTTTCCGGCAACACAGCGCCATCAACTAGTGATATAGAAAAGGTATTCGCGCAAGAAGTGGCTAGAGATAGCGGTTTTTTTAATGGCCAAGTTTCAGATGTTGATGTGAAGCACTGCGAAGAAATATCTGGTAGAAAATTACCCACATTCAATTGTACGGTTGAAGGAACTATCAGTCTTGATATGGGGGCTTTGGGCTCATTGTTTGGTGGTTCATCTAAGGCAAGCGAATCGTTTAGTGACGAGTTTATTTTAGTTCATGGGACTGACGGCTGGTTTGCAGGAGAATAATTAATATTTACACATAACCCACACCGGGTGATCCCGGTGTAACGTGTTTTTGTTAATTAAGTGTATAGGTATTAAATTATGACCGCAGACAAACTAAAAAAACATTCAAAGAAAAGCTTTATGTCATTAAATACTGTCATTTCTATATTGATATACAAAATCATGTTAGATTTTTCAATCATTTTTGTATTTAAATTCTACACTTTAAATTACCCTTCATTTGAAGGTGCTTTAAGTGCGACAATAAATGCATTTTATTATGGCTACGGCAACGATTTATTTGATTTATTGTCAAATTATGTCGCTGCTTTGTATAGTATTGGCTTTTGGAATGGATCTTCATACCTCACTTTTCTTCATGTGATATCACCAGACCAAAATTTTGACAAAGTTTATGCATTGCTACCTTTGGCGATACACTTTTCAATGTTGTGGTTAATTAAAATCTGTGTGACTAAGTTTATACCTAATAAGAAAATAGTACCTGGTAGCGATGTAGATGACGAGAACCAACTGGATAGCGTTATAACACGTTCATGTATTAAAATAGCGATGTGTTATGCACTACCAATTGCAATATACGGACTTATTTTTGGTTTACTTCTTAATGTATATATTAGAACATTTGGTGCTAGTGAAAATAACACCATAGATTATGATTTTATTATGCCGTTAATCTTTTATGCATTAGCTATTTTTGTCATTGGCCGTAATTTGATTAATTTTTCAACATTAAACACTAATAGCTCAGCAAGTAAATCTGAGTTATTTAAAGCCATGTTTAATGTTGCTTCTAGCGGTATTGCACGCGCAGCAGAAAATAGCTTTAAGGTTGCTAACAATAAGCTCAATAATAATCCAATAATAAAAGTGGGTCGTGGTGGTGAAGAGTATCGCGAAAGTATTCTATATTATGAGCATACTATGAATTATACCTACGCAAGAAAAGGTGACTCTGGTGGATCTGACTTTTTTATCTCTGTGGTGCTATTTATTCATTACTTAATGGCTTTAATGATTTACGGAGTGCTCAAAATGTTTGGTGCTCATAAAAGGTTATCTATAGGGAAATAAAAGTCTCGATATAACACATAACGGCTACAAATCGCCCATATTTTTAAAGGAATAAAATGATGTTAACCATGCAAAAAATTTTGATAATGATCGTCTTTTCATTTTTTATATCCGCTTGTGGCGGCGGTGGGGATGAGAAAGCAACTAATAATACTGACAATAACACTGGCAATAATCCCGGCACTGTCACAAATACTGCACCCAATCTTGCAGTCTCTACAGCTGCAATCACTATGAACGAGACAGAGTCGGCAACATTCACTGTGGTTGCGTCTGATAAAGAAGACGCTAACTTCACATTAAGTGTGGTATCTGATAATCCTTCTTTAACCGTTTTGCATAATGGCGATGTTGTTACATTACTTGCTGGAGAAGTATCCACACAAACCGTTGTTAAGGTGACATCGAAAGTCACCGATAGTGGTGGTTTAACAAAAGCGTTAACGACTGTTGTAACAATACTCAATGTAGAACCTCCCGTTGTGATTAATAATGCTCCTGTGATGACATTGTCAATAACTGAGCTAGTCATTAAAGAGAAAACTAAATTAGCATTTAATGTTACTGCAACTGATATTGAAGATGGTGATTTAAGCGAAAACATCACTGTCTCCTCTTCAAACCCATCATTGCTGACACTGACAAAACAAGGTTCATCTATTTCAGTTGATGCAAAAGAAGTGACCGAAGACACTAATGTTAATATTTCGGTTTCGGTTACCGACAGTGAGGGTTTAAGCGTAACAAAAACTGTTTTGGTGACAGTCACAAATTATATTGATGCAAACAATTTACAGCCAACAATTGCATTAGCCAATATGGACGAAAACAACTCCATTTATATTTTTGAACGCACTGAAAATATTATTCCTGTGGTTATTACCGATGCTGACAGTGCAAATGTAACATGGTCGATTAACAGTATTGAAGGAAAAGAGTCTGATGATGCTGTTATTGATTATATAGAAAGTATTACACAAAGCGGTGATAATATTATTTTTAATGCAAAACAACTCCCTGAAAATACCCAAATAGATTTCAGACTAGTGTTAAGCGTAACAGATGGGAATAGTATTATAGACCAAGAATTTACGCTAAAAATGGTCAACTTATCTAATTCAGATCCTTTATTTACAGTTCAAGCTCGTGTAGCGGGTTTTGTACCTATACCTATGGGTGAAACAAAAACATTTTCTTATACCATTATAGATGACCACCCAGAGGATGTTGTTGTCGATGATATTAAACTATGGTTCGGCGATGAAACAAAATTTACTGCAACCTTTAATCATGAAAATAAAACCATCACGATAACTGATTTGGGCTTAGAACTTGGTGAAGATTTTGGTTTATTGCTTAGCTATACAGACAAATTCAACAAAGGCCTGACGGGTATAAATGTTAGGGGCAGTGTTGTTTTTGGAGACTTGCAAGTTGAGACTTTGCAATATGTACAAGAAATGTATAGCAAAATGGAAGCGTTAAATGAATATAAATATTTAGCCAATTTTTACGCCGAAGTATTAGAAAATTTAAATTATATTTCTGAATCGCAGAAAAATGAATTTATTCAAAAAAGCAAAATAGATGACTCAACTAGTTTTTCAACATTAAGAGTGCTGGTGTCAACGCTGGAATCCCAAGTTGTTTTTGGCACCGGCGATGGACAGGACCCTGTATGGATTAATGATTATAAAGGGGCGATCGACCACCAATTTGGGCTGTCGCAATCAGACTATGGCAAGCAAAATTATAATTTAATTAATGATATGTCAGATATTTCACAAGGCTTGTTACCTCATATCGGTTATGTTTCTACCACCTTTGAATATGACACTATAAATAAAAAGTACAGTAAGTTTGCTGGTAATACTGATTATGGCACTTATGAAAATGGAGCATTTATATTTAATCAAGAATTTGATTTTCTTAATGCTATTTTGGCAAAGGCATTAGCTGCAGAAAGACAGGCTTTTTCTTATAAGTAAATAATCATGGATGATTAAGAGCCCTATTCTTAATTAACGTTTTTAGTAAATGATACTTTTAGTTACACAGGATGTTAAAAATGAAAAGAACAATCATATTATCAACCATATCAGTTTTAGTTATGTTATCCCCATCGGTCATGGCATCAATTGAAGTAGACACTAAGGTTAGTGTGGTCAATAAAGAAGCTGATTTATCTAAAACAGTTAATTTAATTGTACAATTTAAAGATAAAAATATTCATAAAGCATTATTGGCCAATCCCAAAACACTTGCAAAGCTAGAACGCAAAGCAAAAGCAGACAATGTAAGCTTAATCAGCCTTAAAAAAACATACAATGTTCAAAGTAATGTGGCCTACGAATATGGTATGTCTAGCTTAAAAAGTTTAAGTGAAAAAAACAGTATTCAATTTGAACATGTTCGTTCTATGTCTATGGGGGCGGATGTTGTAAAAGTGACTTCTGATAGCCCTATTGCATTGCAAAATCTAATCGTTGAATTAATAAATTCTGGTGATTTTGACAGTGTCATGGTGGACGATGTTGTAAAAAAAATGAACTTCAATGACACCTTATATAATCAGCAGCCTCAATTTAAACAACCGAGCCCATCTACGGGTGATGGACAAAATTTTGAAGCAATGAGAAATAAAGTCGTCAATAACCTAGGTCGTAAGGTTCGAATTGGTGTTGTTGACTCTGGTTATGCTCCCCATGAAGATATTAATCCTTTAGTTGAAGGCTACGATTTTACTCAAGAAGCAAACGACAAATACTTAGAGGCCAAAACAAGAGATGCTGACCCTACCGATTTATCTATTTTAGCCGATGGTCTGTCTTGTCATGACGGCCACGGCTTGTCTGTTGCGGGTTTAATTGGTGCAACCAGTAATAATGGTTTAGGTGTTGCTGGCGCTGTTGATTCTGAAGAAGCCGATTTGGTATATGCCAGAGTGCTAAACTGTTTTGGCGATGGTGCAAGTTCTGACATTTTAGATGCAGTTGCATGGATGATGCAAGAAGAGGTACCTGAAGTGCCTACCATTGCAGCACCTGTAGATATTATGAATTTATCATTAGGTGGTTATAGAATTGCTGGCTGTGCTACTTATGAGCAAGCTGTATATACAAAAGCAAGAGATAAAGGAATAGTTGTTGTGGTTGCTGCGGGTAACTCTAATGATGATGCAAAAACATTTGCACCAGCTTCATGCAACGATGTGATTACCGTGGGTGCCATTTCACGTAAGGGCGACAAAGCATCATTTTCAAATTATGGTGACAATATTGATGTGATGGCGGCGGGTTCGAGCCTATGGATGATTGCAAGTAATGAATATAAGACTCAAGAGTTATATTTTAGTGGTTCTGGTACTTCAATGTCAGCGCCTTTGATTACAGCTGCTGCAGCAAATTTATTATTAACACATCCAACTCTGACACCGGATCAAATTGAAGGGATTTTATCTGCTAATGGTCAAGGCTCTAAACCTGGTTCACTCTGCGCTCAATTAGGCTGTGGTAAAGGCAGTGTTAATGTTTCTAATGTAATGGATGCCATTCCAAATTTGTTAACTTCTATAAAATATGAAAAAAAGCATCGTTATGAGGGTTATAACTCACCAGAGCAAAAGGTCTGGTTAGATAAGATGAACCATTATGCGAGTGTTTGTAATATGGTGAAATACACTTGGGGTAATCTTGGGACTGAACTGAGCGGTGTTGAATATAAGCTCTATGTAGGTTCCAATGATGAACTGGTTTATACCGAAACAATATCGACACCACAGAAAGTATTATCCCACGACAAAGATACTTTAGTGGGTGTTCAAACTTGTAAAAATGGAACTTGCGGTAGTGTGGTGCAAATGAGAGGTAATATTACTAGCCCTTCGTCTTGTTTGTAGGCGTTATAACAGATTCTGTGTAATTCTAAATTTATATAATCTGCATGCCATTATCCAGATTAAAAAATAATTCAGTGCCGATTTTCACTTTGTAATCGGCATTGTTTATTTTTGAGATTGCTATAAACACGAGCTAAATGATTTTATTCGCTGAGTGATCAATAAAAGACAGCTTGCACTTCTGGAGCGTCATTCTGATTTCACGGTTTTATGACTTCGTAACGTCAGTAATAAGGTTATACCTTATCTGTCAAGGTCGTTATATCGCTTGAACAACCTTGATGATTATCAAATAATTGCCAAGTAATTTGCATTAACATTTTGGTAAATTAAGTGCTTAAGGAAAAAGCCGATATCTACGATATCGGCTTTTTTATGCCTCACAATAAGTGAACGATTTCACCGTGAGTGTACTTTTTTATTGTAATGACGTAAGTCTATGGCCTAAAGCGCTTGTACTGTCTGGAGTCAGCACAAAAGTATAGTTACTGTCGCCATCAAAGCTGATTGAATCAGACTGATAAACTAAGGTTTGCGTGCCATTATCGGCTTCGTAAACAATGTTAATTTCATAATCATCTTCGGGCAATGTCAGACTGAGTTTTTCCACAAAATCTAAATCAGTTAAGGTGTATTCGGCGGTTTCAATGGTTTCTGAAGCACGGACAAAATACACGGTTAAGTCATCATAATCATAAGCTAAATTCACCACATCGACTTTATATTCAAAAGCTCGAGGTCGTAAGTCTTGCTCGATCACCATACCTTTTACAGAACTGTCTTCTTGCTGATAAATCAGTAAAGACTTCACTTCATCTTGGTTAAACGTTACCAACAAGTTATCGAACAACTTAGCTTTACTTGTCGCATCTTTAGTGGTGATACCATAATCATTAAACGATGTTGATTGGTAAGCCGTTACTGTGAAGGGTGAAATACCATACAAGTACTGTGTTTCTTGCTTACTGGCCACATCAACATCAATGCTTTGAGTTTCTAAACCATTAAACACCCGGTAATCAGCTGTTGCCTCTAACGCGGCGTAAGTGACTGGCGTTGTGGTTGAGTCAATACTGTCGATAGTGACGTTAATATCACCCGCACCAAAGCTATTACGAATAATCAATTTATAAGCAGTTTCGGAGGTTAAACTCATGCTACCTGTCGTGTAGAGCACATTTTTTGTACCTGTTTCGGTAAGATAGACAATATAATCATCTGTATCGAATATCTGTTCGCTCGTGTAATTACTGTATGGCACATTACCCAGCATCACCGCTTCGTCAATGGTTTGGGTATCGAGTGAAATATAGGTATCAAACGCACCTTCATCAGTGGCTACGTTAGCCACCAACACTTCCATTTTGCTGTAGTCATTATCATCGTCGGCATTTAACTCGTCCATTTCATCGCGTGAATAGTTAATATCCAGTAGTTCGGGATCATGATAGTCACCATACAAAACATACAAATGGTTCGAGTCGCTCGCTAAATCAACGGTGTCGCTGTAAACGGTTACCGTTTCACTATCCTCATCTTGACCATAAATTTCCAGCTCTGTACTCCCCGTACTATAAGCATAGCGCGGCATTGCATCAGCAAAATCAACCGCTGTATATGAATAGTCATCCAGCACTAACGAAGTTGATGTGCTATTCGGTGATGCATTATAAAACTGCACATAAGCGACATCATCACTGCTTTCTTCACTGTCTGAGCCACACCCTAGTAACAAGGCTCCCATTGCAGACACCATCATCAATCGACTTATTTTTTTGTTAAACATATTTACTCCATTAACCATCTAGTTACATTTGCAAGAGTTATGACAACCCTTGCCTGTAAACGACTGTCAAGAAAGGTAAAGTAAAGATATAAAGCGTCAAGAGCCAAGTTGAAGTTAAAAAAAAGCCTCTTAATCAATTAGATAAGAGGCTTTAATTATTTGGTATTTAACCATAAATGCGTTTTTCCGCGAAAGGGTTAATTACCCGCGATTTTCATCTCGCTCAGTAAAATACCACCAGTGCGGATTGATGAACGTAAATCGCGATCTTTACCTACGCCTTGTATTCCCATAAACATGTCTTTTAAATTACCCGCGATAGTAATTTCTTCTACTGGATACAACACTTCACCATTTTCAACATAAAAACCTGCTGCGCCGCGAGAATAATCACCAGTAACACCATTAACGCCCTGGCCCATCACTTCCGTAACAATTAAGCCGGTATTCATGGCTTTAACCAAGTCATCAAATGTTTGGTTTGAATGGCTTAGGGTCCAGTTATATATGCCACCAGAATGACCCGTGTTGGTCATCGATAATTTACGCGCCGAATAACTGGTTAATAAGTAAGTTTCTAGCTGGCCACGATCAATAATACGACGATCTTGGGTAGCGACACCTTCACTGTCGTAATTAGCACTGGCCAGAGCACCAATTAAATGCGGTTGTTCTTCAATACTAAACCAGTCTGGGAATATTTGAGTATTCAATGCTTCCATTAAGAAGCTCGACTTACGATAAATACTGCTGCCACTAATTGCGCCGATTAAATGCCCCATTAAGCCAGTGGCAATTTCTGGCGCAAACAACACTGGCATTTTTGCAGTCGCAATTTTACGGGCATCCAAACGGCTTAAGGTTTTGTTTGCCGCTTGTAAACCTACCGCTTCAGGTGACAGTAAATCATGATATTTACGGGCAACGGTATAGTCATAGTCGCGCTGCATATTGCCATCAGACTCTTCGCCTATGACCACACAACTTAAACTGTAGCGAGAGCTGCAATAGCCGTTAAGAAACCCATGGCTATTACCATAAACTCTGGCGGCAGTATGGGCATTGGCACTCGCACCATCTGAATTACGGATACGGCTATCAACCGACAAACTGGCTTCTTCAGCACGAATAGCCAACTGAGCGAGCTCTTCTGCATCGATATCTTGTGGATGATATAACTCTAAGTCGCGAATATCTTGCGCCATCAAAGCGGGATCAGCCAAACCGCTGAAAGGATCTTCTGAAGTATATTTTGCAATACCATCAGCCGCTTTTACCGCTTGGCGAATAGCCTCTGGGCTTAAGTCTGAGGTTGATGAGCTGCCTTTGCGACCATCACGGTAAATGGTAATGCCTAACGCACCGTCTTTATTAAACTCAACGGTTTCAACTTCTTTTTCACGGGTTGAAACCGACAAACCTTGCTGCTTACTGATAGCCACTTCAGCGGCCGAAGTGCCTAACTCTTTCGCATATTCTAATGCGACAGATACAGCGTCTTTTAACGCCGATAATTCAGAATCAATTCTAGGTGTTGGTTCAGTTGCGCGAGGCGCTGAAGAAGGATGAGAAGCCACAAATTTACTCTTTGATTAGTCTAATTGACGCTAGCATATCAAATTCAATTGGCGATTGATAACCGCGCATTTATATCGCAGTTGATCATCAATAAATTCTGCATATTCTAGGCCAAATAAATGCTATCATTAACGCATATTTACTTGAGGTTTATGACTATGAAAATTGTTGGCGATTCTGAGCTATTTCAGCAGCCCTATGATAATGATGACAACTATGTCAGCAGAACAGGCGTTAAAAAAGAAAGTGAGGATGCTCAAGCACTTGGCATGCGTTTAGTGGCCCTGAGCAAAACTCAATTAGACAAAATGGGTTTAGATGAATTTCTATATGATGCGATTCTAAAAACAAAACTGATTAAACAAAAAACTGAAGCCTATCGCCGCCATTTACAATACATTGGTAAATTAATGCGTGGCTTTGAGCATGAGCCTATTGAAGCAGCACTGGATAAAGTGTTGAACAAAAACAATAATGAAGCTGCTCAAATACAGATTTTTGAAAAAATGCGTGAGCGTTTATTAGCTAATGGCGATGATGAGGTCCAAGTATTACTGGATTTGCATCCACAACTTGATCGTCAAAAAATGCGTCAACTGATCCGCCAAGCGAATAAAGAACTGGCTAAAGGCCCAGAGTCAAAATCGTCTAAAGAGTTATATAAGTATTTAAGATCTGAAATAAAAGACTAGGGTCCATCTCTAAAAATAGTCTGTTTAATAGAATAAGGATGTTGCTAATGCGGCTAAAAATGATGACTCGCACACTATTGTTATTATTAACTTCAGTGTTGTTATTTACAGGTTGTAACGGTGCCGCGGACGGCACCGATACTGACACATCGAATGATAGTTATAGTATTACCGTCAGCTATCAAAATGTCGTTAATGGCCAATGTGATACGAGTACTGACTCACTGATTTTTGATCTTGATAGTAGCTTCTGTGCCGTTGCACACCTTAAGTTAGGTAATGCCAACGTCAGTGGCGCACTCATTACTTTTAGTACCACCAATGCAGCAATAACGCCTACAACGGTGTTAACCTTGTCTTCTGGTCTTGCGACAACAGTTGTCACATCAAGCAGCACCGACGCCGGCACGCTTAGCGTGAGTTACTCTCCAAGTGATGCTGATGCAGTTAGTGCGACTCGCAATTATCAATTTAAAGAATATGACACCAGTGTTCCTGTCGAAGCAATTAAATTAACCGCTTCTATAAGTGATGCAACCGGTCCGATTACTCGCTTTAATATTGATAAAACAGTTCAACTCAATGCCTTGCTTACTGACAGTAATAATCAAGCTATTGCTAACCAAATTGTGACATTCAATGCTGGTAGTGCTTCGTTAGCGCCAGCAACTGCACTAACAAAATCTTCAGGCATTGCTACGCTCAACTATACGCCGTCCGAGGCAGAGTTAGGTGCCAGTCTGTTAACCGTCACCACAGAATATCAAGGTAGTACTCTCACCAGCAGCAGCGCTTTTGAAGTGTTAGCGTCCGACGATATTGCTACGAATGGTAATGTTAAGATGGGCTCGTATAATGCTAATGGTGAGTTTGTTGAAAGTGAATTGGCGACAACGCTAGTCGCTACAACCGATGGCAGTTATAACATTAGCGCCGGTGGCACATTTGGAATTACAGCTACGTTAGTTACCGAAAACACCGATGGCACATTAACACGCTTGCAAAGTCCAACCAGCATCAGCTTTAGTTCTGACTGCTCTACCAATGACAACGCCACACTTGATTCACCTGTCACTAGCTTATCAGGCTCCGCTAGCTCAACTTTTTCAGATATCAGTTGTAGTGGCAATAGTGAACGTAATGACACCATCATTGCGACAGCAACGGTTAATGGCAGTAGCTTAAACGCAAGTTTACCTTTTACCTTAGCCCGTCAAACGTTATCTAATGTGAGCTTTGTGTCAGCTGACCCAAGCCAAATCCGCATCAAAGGTTCAGGCGGCACCGGTTCAACTGAATCATCGTTAGTGACCTTCTTAGTGACTAGTGCAAATGGCCAACCAGCAGCACAACAAACGGTTAATTTTAGCTTAGACACCAGTGTGGGCGGTTTACAATTTGCTAATGGTAAAGTGACGGACAACAGTATTACCAATTCCCAGGGATTAGTCAGTGTGCGAGTGCAAGCTGGCACCATTCCAACCCCTGTAAGAGTGGTGGCATCAACCACAGACGCCGACACTAACCAAACCATTACCAGCCAATCAGAACAGCTGACCGTCAATACCGGTTTGCCACAACAGCTTGGTTTTAGTATTTCAAGATCAAATGGCAACCCTGAAGCGGGCGACTACAATGGTGAAGAAGTTACCATTACAGTGTATGCCTCTGATAGTTTTGCAAACCCTGCACCAGACGACACTACCATCAACTTTACCGCTGAAGGTGGTCAAATCCAACCATCATGTACCATTGCAAATGGCAGGTGTTCCGTCATTTGGACATCAGCATCACCACGAGTCAGTGACCATCGCGTAACAATTATGGCTTATGCGCTAGGGCACGAAACCTTCTTCGATATCAATGGCAACAATGTATTTGACGATGCTGATGGCGGCGTAGTTAACGGCTGTTTAAGTGGTACAACGTCAGTAGCATGTAGTGGTAATGGCATGGATGTAGAAACTTACCATGACGGTGGTTTTGTTGACTTGCCTGACGCCTTTAGAGATGACAACGAATCTCGCGTCCATGATTCAGGTGAACCTTACTTTAATATTCAAGCGAGTAACACATATCAATTAGCTGACGGTAAATTTAACGGCCCACAATGCCAAGGTACATTATGTGACAGCACGGCTATGAGCACTTATATCCGTAAAGCATTAGTATTAACAATGTCAGGCTCTGATGCTAATTTCGTGGTTAGCCAAGATGGCAGCTTGATTAATAATTACGACACTGATGTTCAGCCTATTACACTAGATGCAACGGCAAAGTTTGATGTGGTACTCACTGATAGCGCCAATCAGATATTGCCTTCAGGTACAATTTTAACGGTTACTAGCACCGAAGGTGAATTGCAGTTCACTGGTTATACCGTACCTAACAAGAGTTCAGCAGGAGGAACATCAACCTCATTTACCTTGAAAAATAATGGTACACCCGGCACAAGCCAAGTCACACTGACAGCAACTACGCCTAAAGGTGTGGTCACTGAATTGATATTTTATGTGACCTTGTCATAAGCTCAATATTCTCACGTCCTATAATATTTACCGATCATTAATGCCTGCTACTTAAGCAGGCTTTTTTTATACTTGGCATTAACAAATATGTTGATACAATAAGACATGCTATACGGTATTAGATCGATACTTTGTTGAAATTAAGAACTATTTTTCTAACTGAATTTATGTTCAGCTAACAAATTGTTCAGCGAGTAAATAGCGCACAACACCTCTCGTTTCGATACCATCAATAGCATCTGTAAACAGGGCTAGTTTACTACTCCGAGGGACCGATTTACGACTCTCGACGCATACTAAGGAATACTAATGCGCAAAATTTCTCTACTTCTTACCATTACAGCAGGCGTACTACTCACCGCTTGTGCAGCTAAACCACCCATTGTGGCTCAAAACAAAACGGTTGTCGTCAATGACCAAACTTTCGTACTTGGTGGCTCGTATGATAAAGCAAAAAATAAACTGCTATTGACCGCTAATGGTGACCCGATCATGCAGGGTCGATTCCCGCCAATGACGCCTACTCAAAATCTTAATGCAAACTTTAAAGATATGAAATTTAAAGGTGATTGTTACTTTGGTTCGGTACTAGGAGATCAAGGTGGAAGCTTTGGTATTGTTGCTAGCATTGTTCAATCGGCAAAATCGAGCACTGCAGATAAATGCGACATCTTTATCGATGGCACTAAGCAAGAAACACTGTACTTCTAATTAGACATATTAATTAAGCGCTAGCCCTGCTTACCCACCTATCTATTAATCTATTTCGTTATTTCAGCAGAGATAACGTAAAGTCAGTTAGCACCAAGTTGGTGCGAACAAGGTACATTCAGCACCAGAGCAACTCAATCAATTTTTATACAACTAGTTAAACATATGTTTATAATAGACTTTAACTACTGGTCTAATCCTTGCTTTCTCTTCAAGAATAACCCTAGTCTCACTAAACGATTACTCAGTAGTCGACCCGAACACATTACAGATGTCATCACAATTGATTATCATCAAGGGGAAGTGAGTTGATAAACTGTCCTTGTTGAGAATTGAATGATCCCTTTACACACCTCCATGCGCGGCCTACGTTGTTTTTGCGTCGCTGCTGAATGCTTAAGTTTTAAAGAAACCGCTAAAAGACTGTATCTAACCCCTTCGGCGGTAAGTCATCAGATTAAACAGTTAGAAGAATCTCTAAACCAGAGCTTGTTTATTCGTCAAACCCGCGCGGTGACATTGACCGAAGTTGGCGCACGCTTTTACCAGGCCATCGAGCCGGTAATGCAGCAATTAGTCAACACAGTCAGTGAATTTAACCAATCAGACAGAATGCTCGAAGTCAGTATTTCAATGCCAGAATTCTTTGCCAGTGAACTGTTTATGCCTAAACTCATTGGTTGGTCATCTAAATATCCCAACATCAATCTTAAGCTCGAAACCATTAAGTCGCGCAGCGATACGATTAAGCACACTGATGCATCCATTATGCTCTCTGGTAAACAACAAACTAATGCCGATGTGTATGATTTATTTCCAATCACTTATATCCCTGCGTGTAATGCACAATTGCATGCTGAATTGTCTTCACAAGGTTTTAAAGCATTAACTCAGGTGCCATTAATATTGCATAAAGCTCGACCTTACGCTTGGCATCAATGGGCCGAAAATGTTGGCTTTGATGCATTTCAGCCTAAGCAGATAATTCAACTAGACAGTATGTTCAGTGTCGCCCGTGCCGCAGAACAAGGATTAGGTATTGCTCTCATTCCATTACCCATCAGCCAAGCATGGTTCGATAACGGCACCCTTCTGTCATTATTTCCTCATCCACTTTTTAGCCATGATCGCTATTACCTCATCCGTCATACTAATGAACAGCAGCGGCCAGAAGTGCAATTGCTGATCGATTGGATCCTCAAAAGTTTCCATGATGAAAGTCATTAGGTATCAAACTTCAAGGTAGACTTTGTAGCAAAGATTTGACAAAGCGGGGAGCTGATTAGATGAACTTAATTGTTATTTAAAAAATTTCTCTTAAACCATGTCGTTCTTAATATCCATTACCTAGATCGACAGGACGTAGAGCATATCGCAACATCGTGAGCGACTGAGTAATGATAAGGAAACAAACGCCGTAGGTGCATCCATGTAGACTTAAGTAAAACTGTAATGACTACTATATCTGCTGATTCACAATTTAAACCAATTAATTATTTCATCATCATAAGTGAATTTTTTTAACCCATTAATGCGTTTTTTATCGTTTGTCGACGCTAGTCGTTTTGACTAAAGTTCACCTGTAGCGCGGCGCTACACAAACGTTTAAAGGAGCGACATCATGAAAAAGAGCATCGTTAATGGCCTAATTTGTGCCACATTAGTACTAGCAGCATCGGCAAATGTTATGGCTGACGAGCAAGGTCAGCATATCAAGAGTAATGCCTACAAAATGGTATTAGTGGAAGATGTGCCTGGTGTTAATGCATTGCAATCAGGTGATGTCGAAGCTGGCTTAACCGCTACTTTATCTGCAAGTAAGTTCGCCGTGGATGACTATTCTCGTAACGTGAACTTGTGTGCTGGATATGTGCAACTAGCGGATATGGAAAAAGCCCAAAAAGCCTGTAGCGCGGCCGTGAAAAGTGCTCGTACCCAAGTGGCTATTCCTTCAATGACGGTTCGGGCTTATGCTTATAATAATCGTGGTGTAATGAAATTAATGAATAATGACAATATAGGCGCATTAGCTGATTTTAAGTATGCAGCAAAAGTCGATCACAGCGCTATATACCAACATAACGTTGAACGTTTAGAGGCAGCTTTAAACAATGCCCAAAACGGAATGATGTAATTGGATCTAGACCAAAAAAACCTTACGGTTACTCTTTATCAGTCCGCAATAAACCTCATAAAAAATGAAATAGACAGGTCTATCCAGATGATAGCTGTCTATTTTTGTTTGCCAAGTGACAAATCTAGCGATAAGGCAATGTCGATATGATAGAACCAACCTAGCATCTGTAGGTCTTCTATGATGTAACACTAACGCTTTTCTGTTTACGTGCTATAGCGACTATGGCCATCGTGACGAAGACTGCAAACAAGCCCCATAATTGTAACCATTTAGGCATTACCGCCGACCAACCTGCTCCTAATTGATTTAACTCGAGCATCCCCATAATCGCTGGAACAGCTGGGATAACTTGAGATGCTAATACTAATGGTTCTGGAATTAATGCAATCGGCCACACAAAACCTGACACAAATAAAATCGGCATAGACACCAGTAAATACAATTGGGTAGGTAATTCCCGACGATTAAATAAACTACTGAGATAAATACCTAGCGATCCTGTGGCTAATAAAAAGGGCAACATAAATAATCCGACCTCAACCACCGTTGCAACCACGCTCACTTTGTACCAATAGAAACAAAAGCCTAAATAAAAACTACTAAATAGTGCGTAAATCATCATAAACACACTTAACCGTGCAAGCACCAAGGTTACTGGACGTACTTGCTGCCAATAACCGGATTTGCGCCATTGGCCTGCGCCCAAGATACCGGTGCCAATTAATAACGTTTGATGCAGAATTAATAAGAATAATCCCGGCACCACATACGGTGTGTAGCCTAAACTGGGGTTAAACGCTGGAACTGAATTAATATTGACAGAATTAACCGCTTGCAGGGCAAGTTGGGGATTTTGACCGCGAGCCAACAAACCAATTAACTGCACTTGTTTACTTGCATCTATGCCTGCTGACACTAGGCCTTCAGCTACGGCAGAATAAATCAGAAAGTAGCTCGCATCGCCGCCGTAACTTAATGTTGCGCCCTTACCTAGCAATAAATCGCGTCTAAAGTTAGCCGGAATAACCAATAACCCATGTGCTTTACCTTGATCGATCCACGTTTGTGCTTGATCAATACTGTTTACATTAGCGAGTATTTTTATCTTAGCACTGGCATCTGCGTGGCGAGTCACCAGCCTACTGAGTGACGAATTATCATGATCAACCACCACGACCTGTTGCTCTGTCGGCACCTGATTCAAATACGGTAACGGATACAGAACCGAGTAAAATAACACTCCACCAAATAGCGTCATCACAATCGCTTTGTCAGCCAATATAGCTTTGCATTCTGCTACGATTAATTGCCAGAAGTTCATCGGTTGACCTCCAGATTAACCGGGAGACTAACTTGACCCTGTGGCGGTATTTTCTGCGCCTGACGGCCCAGCACATAAAGCAAAGGCAATAACAGTAAAAAGCCCCAATAAGAACTGATTTGAGTCAATACTTGCGGCAAGCCAACACCATAGCTGACGACGCTGACATGAGAGTCGATATAGTGACTCGATGGCATCACCAACCGCCACCATTTAGCCAATATGGGCATATCGTTTACCGGGAAGGTTATCCCCATAAACGCAAATGCTGGAGCAAATAATGCGGTACAGAAACTGACCGTGCGAGCACTGTCACGCATAATCATAAAAATAACCAACACTAACAACCACAATGCCATGAGCATGAATGCCTGAGCCAATAGCAATAACCATAATGAACCCGACACGGGCAAAGCTAAATAGTGGTATAACCACACTAAAATAAAGCCACTATGCACGAGCATTATCGGACTATAAAATAACACTTTAACCCACACTTTTGGCCAAATGTTTCGGGCTAAATAATAGCGTTCACCTTGAGGAATAAGCTCAACATTAACACTATTAACAAAAACCAACATCGACAGTAATTGCCATAATGCAATCAATATCGGCGGGACTAAAAAACCAACATAGTTATTATTTCGGTTAAATAACGCCGTCGTTTGGTTACTAATAGGCGTTAAGCTCACATCAACAGTGGCTTTATTTGCGCCTTTAAGTAATAGGCTCACCTCGCCAATTTGCGTTAACCCCTCTGCAAGGCTGAGTTGTAGCTGGCTGGATAATAACTTTCCCACTAACAAAAATTGGCTGTTATAGCGAATATCAATAGTAGGTTGTTTTGATGTGAGTAAATCTTTTCTGAGCTGGTAAGGTAAAATAACTAGCCCGTATACTTGCGCTTGACGCATAGCTTCAATCGCCGCGGCTTCATTGGCAAATGAGCGGGGGGCAATCACGGCATTAGCCGATAATTGCCTTGTTAGCATGCGGCTAATTTGACTGTTATCTAAATCAACTACGGCAACGGGGAGCTGCCTTGGCAAGCCCGCACTGAATAACCACCAAAGTGCGATCACGCCAATTAGCGGAATATAGCTAACCAAAGCCAGTTGCCATGGCGAATGCCACAACGCTTTACATTCACGCCTGAATAAATGCCTCATCAGCAAGCCTTATTAATGTTCGGCAAGCTTATCGGCACGAAACAACACCGACATTCCAACTCGCAAGTCGGCAATTTTTTGCTTAGGTGTAAGTTCAACTTCGAAGGTACGCATATCAAAGTCGTGGCCGCTCTCGGTCGAGCGCCAAGTTGCAAAGTTACCCATGACACTCACGTGTGACACGGTAAATTCGACTTGCTGCTGTAATGCTGGAATATCTAACATGACGGTTTGATCTTGCTTAAATTGCAACAATTGATCTTCTCGAACTTGCAACACAGCCCACGCATCACTCATATCAATAATGCTCACCACCGGAAAACCACTCGGCGCAAGCTCACCAGCTTGTAATAATACTTCACTCACCTCAGCTTTTTTAGGTGAGCGCATTTGGCTGTCGGCTAAAATGGCATTCACCTCGTTAACCGCGCCTTCTGCCATACGAGTTTTACCTGCTGCTGCGGCTTTAGTTTCAACCCGGGCGCCTTCATTAGTCATTTGATACATAGCATAAGCTGCTTGCTCGGTATATTTAGCGGCTTGCCATTGGGTATAAGCTTCATCGCGCTTTTGCCGTGCAACAACACCTTCATCAAATAAGTTTTCGATTCGTTGATACGTTTTTAGGCTGAGTTCGGTCGCAGCTTTCGCTTTTAACCATTGCTCTTTAGCCGCGGTAACTTGTTGCTGCCTTGCACCGTTATTAGCTTGTTGTTGCATAGCGGTTGCAGCTTCAAGACCGCCTTGAGCCTGTAGTAGCTTGGCATCTAATTCTGGGCTGCTGATAGCAAACAAAATATCATCCACATCGACTTGATCGCCTTTGCGAACTAAAACTTGCTCAACTCGCCCCGGAACTTTAGACGAGATATTATATTCACGAGCTTCGATTTGCCCTTGTAACACTGTCGGTTGAGGCGTAAAAGCCAGCTTTACGCCGTATCCTAACAATAATATAAGCAGCACGAATGCGACCACCGCGATGATCTTGTTAGCCCGCATTAGCAGCCCCTTGAAATTGAGTTCGGTTAATAAATTCTTCTACTTGACCACTAATGGCCATCACTTTGGCGTAGGCTTGCATATAACGATATTTAGCGCCTAACTGCTGAGTTTTAACCGCAGTTAAGCTTAACTCAGCATCGATTCTATCAATTGAAGTGGATAATCCTTGGTTAAAGGACAATTCTCGCAAACGTAAATTCTCGGTCGCTAATGCTAATGACACATCCAGCGCATCCGCTTCTTCTTTAGCTTGCAGCATCTGCCGATAACTCTGATCAATCAGCAAACTTAAATCTTGTTTGGTTTGTGCTTTAGTATAACGCGCTTGCAGCAAAGCACTTTTCGCCGCTTGCACTTTTCCACTGCGACCATCACGGCTAATCAGCGGTATGCTCATCCCAACTCCCACCATCCAGTCGGGCTCCACTTGGGAAAATAAACTGTCATCTTCATACAAGGTGTAGTTACCGTATAAATACACCGTGGGATAATAACTACCCTTTTCTAAGTCGACTAAACCATTGGCTTGGGCTTCTTTAGCTTCGAGTAGTTTTAACGCCGGATGCTGAGTTAATGTCAGCTGGCTAAGGCGTGGCAATGAAGGTTGTTGTTCAAGTAAAAACAGTGCCGAAATAGGATCGACCGACGGTATGTGTAACATCCTTGCTAAAGCAATTTCGGTCATTTCGTATTGACGCTTGGTTTTACCCCAGTTTACTTTGGCATTTTCTAACGCGACTTGGGCATTTAAGCGTTCAACTTTGGCGATTTGCCCTTGTTGCTCTAATTTTTGCGCATGATTGACATGCAAGGTTAACGAGTCCACCAGCTGCTTTTGGGTATCGACTAAAGTTTTTGTCACCGACACGGCATAGTAGCGATCAACTAGCAGAAGAAACAACTCACGCCGAGCTAGGGCAAATTCTTGTTCTCTCTCTGAAACTTGGGCAGCATGTATTCCTTGGGCTGCAGTAATTTTACCGCCGGTATAAATGGGCCACATGGCTTGTAAGCTGGCACGAAACACATCTTGTTCGGTAAAAGGAGTGACAAAAAGAGAACCCGGAATACTCGCTAGAGCACTGCCAAGCGCCGGTGGCAATGTACTGCTATCAAGCACCGCAAGTGGGTTTAAATCTCGTAAATCTAGTTCGATAGGTTTTTCGAGGCGAGTATAGCTGCCAGCAATATTAAGTGATGGGTAATTTAACGCATCGCCTGCATCTTCTTCCGCTTTGGCGCGGTTGACTAGCTGAGCTTTAGCTTGAAGCTGATCACTCACTTGCGCCAATTGCTGCCAAGCATGACTAAAGGTAACGGGTTCAGCAAAGACACTAAGATGGACAAATAAAACACTGAAACACAGCGCAAAGTTCACTCGTTTGCGACAATATGTACTGATATGATGTTGTGCAAACATAAACACCCCTAGGGTTAACACTCTAATTTTTGATGGATAATAACGTAGTTCCGTTATTATCACAGTCGCTAGATCATAAAGTGAATATTCACTTACTTACATAAGCTTGTGAATGCAGTTTAGATCACAATAACTCACTGAGCATAAACACTCAGTGAGTTGCCAACACAATGAAGGGGGGTGTTAAGCGGTGCCACCAACCGTTAGACGATCAATTTTTAGAGTAGGCTGGCCAACACCAACGGGCACGCTTTGTCCGTCTTTACCGCACACGCCAACGCCTTTATCTAAGGCTAAGTCATTACCGACCATTGAAATGAGTCCCATGGCTTCAGGGCCATTACCAATTAAGGTCGCGCCTTTAATTGCCTGAGTCACTTCACCGTCTTCAATCAAATAGGCTTCGGAAGCAGAGAACACAAACTTACCAGAGGTAATATCGACCTGTCCGCCACCAAAGTTAGGCGCATAAATGCCTTTTTTAACGGACTTAATAATGTCGGCAGGGTTTGACTCACCTGCATTCATATAAGTGTTGGTCATGCGCGGCATTGGTAAATGTGCATAAGATTCACGGCGACCGTTACCTGTAGGCTCTTGCCCCATTAAGCGGGCATTTAACTTATCTTGCATGTAACCTTTTAATATACCATTTTCAATTAAGGTGGTTTTTTGACTTGGCACGCCTTCATCATCGATGCTTAATGAACCGCGACGATTTTCTAAGGTACCGTCATCCACGATGGTCACTAAAGTCGACGCCACTTGCTGGCCCATTTTACCGCTAAATGCACTGCTGCCTTTACGGTTAAAGTCACCTTCTAAACCATGGCCAACAGCTTCATGCAGTAAAACACCAGGCCAACCATTACCTAACACCACGGTCATTTCACCGGCGGGTGCATCAATAGCATTGACATTAACTTGTGCTTGGCGCACTGCTTCGCGGGCAAACTCAAAACTCTGCGGTAAGCCAGCTTCATCGGTGGCCAAAAAGGCGCTGTAATCATGACGACCGCCACCACCAGCACTACCACGTTCGCGCTTACCCTTGTCTTCTAAGATAACACTACAGTTAAAGCGCACTAATGGACGAATATCAGCTGCTAATGTTCCGTCACTGGCGGCAATCAATATTTCTTCATGTACGCCAGATAAACTCACGACTACCTGAATAATTCGGCTGTCGAGGCTACGAATATAAGCATCGGCTTGCTTTAACAAATCGATTTTCTTCACTTCGTCCATAGCAGCAATGGGATCGGCACTGTCATACAATTTATGGGCTGTTTGACGTTTAAAAGCTTGTACTTTATGTTGCTCACCAGCACTGGCGATACCGCGAGCCGCTTTTGCTGCTGCATCTAAAGCTGCTGGGGTAATTTCGTCAGCATAAGCAAAACCAGTTTTTTCACCGGTAATGGCACGCACACCGACTCCGCGCTCAATATGAAAGCTGCCTTCTTTTACAATGCCATCTTCTAATACCCAAGACTCATGGCGACAAGCTTGGAAATACAGGTCTGAAAAATCGATATTGTGTTGATGAATGGTATTTAAGTAACCTTGCAGTCCATCTAAGGTTAATCCATCTTGCAATAAACTCTGCTCTACTTGGGTTAAAAATGGCATTAAAACTCTCTTTTTTAATTGGTAACGCGTACTGCGAATTTAGTTTCTGTCAGGCTCGTTCAGTGTTATTTCAACCAGTATTATTTAAATCAGTGTTATTTCAGCTGCGGCTCTAAAAATCGATTATGGCCTATCACCGGCATTTGTTGACGAATACGCCGTAGTTCCGTTAAATCGACTTTAGCTTGTACCCAGCCGCATTCAGTAGCTTGCTCTGCAATCACTCGGCCCCATGGGTCGACGATCATACTGTGACCCCATGTTTCTCGACTGCCTTGATTATGTTGTCCCCATTGGCCCGCTCCCAGCAAATAACATTGAGTTTCAATGGCTCGGGCTTGTAATAACACCTGCCAATGCGCTTCGCCAGTGACTTTGGTAAAAGCAGAAGGTAACGCAATGTAGTCTGCTCCGGCTAAGCGCAACGCTCGAAACATATCGCCAAAGCGGATGTCGTAACAAACAGCTAAGCCGACCTTGCCAAAAGGGGTGTCTATGACACAAATACGATCACCGGGATGAAAAGTATCACTTTCGCGGTAAGTCTTGGTGCCATCAGCCACCTCAACATCGAATAAATGCAGTTTATCGTAATGACCTAGGGTGACGCCATGATCATCAAAAAAATAACAGCGACTAAAGACTCTACCATCATCAGCGCACATCGGAATGGTGCCTGCAATAAAGTAAACTTGGTATTGTTTCGCCATTGCCGCTAATGCGTCTTTGAGCTCACTTTGATGCTCGCTGCCAGCATGTTCAAGTTGCTGGCTTTCATGGCCACCAAACAATAAACAACACTCAGGTAACACCACTAATTGTGGTTCATTGGCAACCCTAGGTAAGTCTTTAAGCTGCGAGTCGACAAACGCGAGATTGGCTTTGACATCGCGACTGCTTTGACATTGTAATAAGCTGATTTGCATTTCTCACTCCTGGTAGCATAACGACATTAGTTGCTGGCTCGGCTAAAGTTTTGCGTATTCGATCAACTTCAGTGTCGGTCGCTGACGGTTGATTTGCATCAGATGAATTATCGATATCTGGCATAAGTTGCGTGGATGGCGAACTTCTTGGTAGCGATTTATCTTCCGCTTCACGACTGTTATCGCCACGCTGAACATCTGCATCAACGTTATTTTCTGCTTTACTGTCTATGTTAACCTTGGCTTTAGTTCCAATAATCGTCTCTACACTGGTCTCATCCGCCTGCGGCAAAATAGCTTTAGGTATTTCGATTTCTTTACTCTTACGCTCAAGCTCTTCAAGCTGTGGGTTGTCCATGGTACCAGTGACTCGGAAACGAATTTCAGAGATAATTTCAATAACCGGCTCTAACACTTTCGTTAGGGCAAACGCCCCTAAGCCCAAGGTCCATGCACTCGTACTCAATAACACCACGGTTGGCACACTTGACGCAAGTTGTGGTACAAAACGAATATCATAATTCAAGCTTTGGGTAGTTAGGTCGGTATAACCTCTTACTCGCATATTACCTGCAATGGCATCCATTTCAGTGTCGGTGGTTTTAACCACACCATTATCAATCGTCAGATTACCGTTAAAGGTATTGAAATATAAACCTTCGCCGAACACATCCGAAAAATCTAACGATAATTTACGTAATAACGAATCTAAACTAAATAACGAAAACACTCGGGCGCCTTTATCACTAATTTCTGATAAATGACCTTTGCCCAAATCAAACTTAAGTTGGCCATTTAAAGTATCTAGGGTGAAGTGATAAGGCGCACCTTGCCAAGATAACTGACCAGAGAGATCCAGTGGTGCATCTTGTAGCCCAGGGTTAATTTTTAACATCGTCGATAGGTCATCAAACTTGTCAGCCTGTAAATCAACCTCAAATAGGGTTTTATCGGTTCCATTTTCGACAGACCATAAGCCATTGGCCTGTAATGCTACCGTCGGCTTTGTGATGGAAATAGTTTGAAATTGGTAGCCTTGCTTATGTGGTAAACCTTGCAACACTAAGTGGCCTAGAGATAAATCATTAACGCTAAAGTCATCCACATCTACGGCTAAAGTAGGCAGATGTTCTAGCATCGAAGTTGGTGCTAACGCAACGGTTTCAGTACCACTCACGACTGGGGAAAAATGCAGCTTTTTCGCAACCACTTTGATGCCTTGATCGCGCCAGTTAGGATAAAAATCAATACGCCCTTCAAACTGTTGTGAATCAGCATCAACACGCCACACATGTTCAGTGGGTTGAGCATCAAAATGCAGTTTATCAAATGATTGTCCCAATACATTTAATTGGGCGATGTTGGCATGAATACCGGCTAATGTGGGAAATGCAGGTGCTTTAGCGTCAATCGATGAGGTGGTATTTTGTTGTGCCGCAGCATCAGGTAGCTCTGCAGCCGATAATATACGGTCGCGTACTGATGAGGTGATCACTTCAGGTTCTGCGGTAGCACTAAAGCGATTAATAAGCGGAAGCCATTGCGCTAAATCTACTTTTGGCATATCTAAATGTAGATGCCCTTGTTGCTTATTTAAGTTATCACCTAGTCTAAAGTGACGACCAATCATGACATCATAAAAGGCAAGCTGACTGCCACTATCAGCATTAAATCCACCCCAAAACTCCACATCATTACCCAGTTTAATGCTCAATGATGACTGTTTGTTATCGCCAATAAGATCTGCGCTCAGTTTTCTCGGCTCGTCTGCCAATTTTTGATAAGGCATAGGTAAATCCAATGACGTACCGATAAGATCAGAATTAGCGGAGACTTGTAAACTATAACCACTTGGGTCAAAAATCATGGTTAACCCGCCATTCCAGTCTAGTTGTCCATGATACGTTTCTGTCAGTGGGTTATCTAAACTGGCAGGCAGAGCATCAAGATCCCATTTACCACGCATATCGACATTCAATGCTAAATTGCTGTTGTATTTTCCGGTTTTTACGCTAAACGTTAACGGTTGCTGAAATAATCGAGCCTTAATATTTTTACCTTCAATCAATTGATTCACAAAGCTCACTTGACCAGATACACCCTGTAAATCTAAGCCGGGTGTGCTAATAAACACTGGATTATTATTAAGGGTAACTTGGCCTTTAATTAATTGTTCACCCCCTTCATATAAGGGAATGGAAAGATCTAATGTGGTATTAATTTGCTTTTGGATCTGCACCACGTCTAACGTTGCCCCGACAGAATCCTGCAATGAAGAAGCATTAATCACCTTGGTGGCGGCTTGCGCATCGGTAGTGATATCTGCTTCAACTCTTAATAAAGATTCTTTACCAAGATGTGGAATAGAAACTCGTGCACCATCCACCACCACGTTATCGAGTTTGCCCTGGTCAATATGCAAATCCATCATGTCATTTTCAAACAATGCAGAAAGCGTTAGCGAACTAACGGCAGGCCAATCTGGTTGGAATTTAAAGATGCCTTTATCAAGGGTAAAGTCGGCTTGAAATACGCCACTGCTGTCTTGATAAGGGTAATCGCCTAATGCACCATGCCAAACGACTTGCGCATCGTTAATCTGCCCTGCCACTAAACCATCATTAAGGTAGGTGATTAAATTAGGGCTCATCGCCATTAATGGAAAATAACGCCCAAGATGGGAAACATCATTTATAGTGATATGGGCCGCTAAGCCCATATGTGTTTGCTGGGAAAACTCCAGATTCAAACCGGCTTGCAGGGCAATATCATCATTAATAAATTCAATATTAGGTACTGTTAAGCGTTGCTCGTCGAGATTATAACGCCCCGTAATTGGGCTGCCGCGCAGTGCAATAGGTTGACTAAAATCACCGCTAAAATCGAGCGAATATTCCTGCTCTGGTAATGCAAATTCAAGTTGATTATTGGCCCAGGTTAATTGAGCATCAATAGGGCTAATACCAGGTATTGATTGATAAGGTTGCCACTGTAACTGCTGTAACTCGACTTTGGCGATAATAGGTTTGTCGGCCGATTTATACAGCCTCATCGGCCCAATTAGCCCTTGAGGATTGAGTTGTTGCCAAATGTTCACTTGCTGCTTACCCAAATCGGGCACTAACGGTAACATTGGAGTTAAGTTTGCAGGAACAATCTGGTTAGCATAACCAAAAAAATCCCCCTCGCGACTACCTATGGCCAACGTCAATGATGGCCAAGTTTGATCGTTAGTCGATAAATCTAAATCGTGACTGTCGATTTTCCAGCCATCCGGTTGTGGTGTCCATTGCAATGAACCAGAGTTAATTGCAAACTTTTGCTGAGTGTCGGCATCGTGCCATTGTAGCCAACTCGGTTTAAAAACCAATATACCATCACGAATTTGACGATTGGCGAATGTCATCCACGCATCGAGGTTTATCACACCTTGAAATTCAATATTGTCGGTGTTTGTTTGAGCGGTATGCTGCCTAGAAGCCCATTCACCTAAGTCTAATGAGTCTGCGGTAACATAAAGCTGGCCTGCTACAGTATCGGGTTGATAACCATCACCAGTAAGGTCAATGCGTAATGTTAATTGCTCTTGCTGCGACTTAAGTTGATCTACGTGGATCATACCTTGTGCTTGGTGACGATTAGCGGTGTTTTGCCATAGCAGATTATCGATAAAGATCGGTTGATAAGCATGTTGCTTACTCACCAGTTGTAGGGACGCGTCGGTAATTGAAAAATGCCCCAGCTGTTCTAATAACAAACCATATAACCAATCAAGATTAGCTTTATCGCCCACTGTAGGCTGGTCCTCACTAGCGGTTAACTCATCAAGGTTTAACGCCACTTTAACGCCATCAAATACCACAGTTTCAATCTGTGGGCTTAAGGTGAAAAGCGACTGCCAAAAATCGAGTTTGATATGCACGTTGTCGCTAATTACGGTAATCGGTAGATTATCTTGTGGTGGTAAGACTAAATGATTAACGGTAAGTGCTGGCCCAAAAGCTTGCCACTCTGCACTCAGTTTATCCATCTGCACATGCAGTTGGTATTCGCTTTCAAGATAATGAATTAACTCAGTACGGACTTCAGGAATATGAGGCAATAAACCACGAATAAGGCTCACTACCAGTGCAAAAAGCACTAGCGCGATAGCCAAAATTTGCCAACATAATCTGTTGATAGTTACTGCCTGAGTTGTCGACACTACATCATCACCACATCATATTTACTTTGAATGTATAACGGTTCATTTTGCAAACGAATACGCTTACCAATGTAGACTTCTAATTCTGCCAGCAAATGCGATTCATCACCACTAAAGCTCATATACACCGCCGGCGAGCAATAAAGCAAAAATTCATCGGCTTTATATGCTCGGTCTAAACGGATAATCTCTCGAAAAATTTCATAAGACACGGTTTCAATCGTTTTCATGGTGCCGGTGCCTTTACAGGAAGGGCATTCACCACACACGACATGTTCTAAACTTTCGCGAGTACGTTTACGGGTCATTTCCACTAAACCTAAGCCCGAAAAACCACTGACACTTGTTTTGACGCGATCTAACGCCAATGCTGCATTTAAACTTTCTAGCACCCGCGCTTGGTGTTCCTTACTTAACATATCGATAAAGTCGATAATGATAATCCCACCCAAATTACGTAATCGTAGTTGTCTTGCAATTGCTTGAGTGGCTTCAAGATTAGTATTGAAAATGGTTTCTTCTAAATTTCGATGGCCAACAAATGCGCCGGTATTAATGTCGACGGTAGTCATGGCTTCAGTTTGGTCAATAATTAAATAACCGCCAGACTTGAGTTCAACTTTACGGCCCAAAGCCCGTTGAACTTCGTTTTCAACATCGTACAATTCAAAGATAGGTGCAGGGCCAGCATAATGCTCAATTTTATCTGCAATTTCAGGCATAAACTCTTGCACAAACTGTTGAAGTTCGGCATAAGTTCGGCGCGAATCGACTTGAATATGGTCAAGATCGGTTCCGACAAAATCACGAATGATCCGCACTGGTAAGGCTAAGTCTTGATACAGTAATGTGACGCCTTTACGCTTACGACGTTCGCTGACTTTAGCCCACACCCGGCGTAAAAAAGCCGCATCTTGAGCAAGCTCATCTTCACCCACATTTTCCGCAGCGGTACGAATAATAAAGCCGCCGTCATCATCAACATAAGGGAGAGTAATATTTTTAAGGCGTTGCCGTTCGTCTTCAAGCTCAATACGTTGTGATACGCCTACATGGCTAGAACCAGGCATAAAGACTAAATAACGTGAGGGTAAGGTAATGTCAGTAGTGAGGCGGGCGCCTTTGGTACCGAGTGGGTCTTTGACCACTTGCACCATAATGTCTTGCCCTTGACGCACGAGCTCAGCAATATCTCGTACCACAAAGTTGCCTTTTTCGACATCAGCAACGCATTCAGTATGAGGAACAATATCTGAGGCATGTAAGAAAGCGGCTTTATCTAAGCCAATATCCACAAACGCGGCTTGCATACCTGGGAGAACACGGCTAATTTTACCTTTATATATATTGCCGACCAAACCCCGTTTCATACGACGTTCGATATGCACTTCTTGTAAAACACCATGCTCGACTAATGCTACACGCGCTTCAGTTGGCGTGACATTGATAAGTAATTCTGTGCCTTTTTTACGTTGTGCTTTTATGTTCATAAGCCACCAGTATTCGGGTCATGCTCCAATCGTAATATTGACAGCAGTTGCACCACCGTAGATGACCGATTAAAGCAAAGGTTAAGTTTGCTGCATCATGCAGGCTAATAATTCACGTGTTTCAACTAACGGTAGACCGACCACAGCAGAGTAACTGCCAGTAATTGATTTAACAAAACAACCACCCAGTGCTTGTATGCCGTAAGCACCAGCCTTGTCCATTGGTTCACCCGAGCCAACATAAGCATCTATGTCTGCCGCAGATAATTCACAAAAGCTCACTTGGGTACGACATAGTCGATTAAAGGTATGTTCACCGTCTGTTAATGCTACCGCGGTCATCACTTCGTGAGTTTGACCGGATAATAATGCCAGCATACGCTTGGCATCATTTTGATCTATTGGTTTGCCTAATATCAGACCATTTAACACCACTATCGTATCAGACCCCAGAACTTGAGGCTTAACCACATGACCGCTAAGCGCTAGACCCGCTTGGGCTTTTTCAAGTGCGAGGCGACAAACATACTGCTCTGCGGTTTCAGTCGACAAAGGTGTTTCATCAATATTGGGTGCGACGAGCTGAAATGAAAAGTCGAGATGACTAAATCCTGCTTGTGCCAATAATTCTTTTCTTCTTGGTGATGTTGAAGCCAGTACCCATGCCATCGGTCATTTACTCTAATTAGTGTACATTAAAATCATACTCACTTTAGTGCGTAAGGATTAACGTACTTTATAATGGCGGCGCATATTGCGTAACACCCAAAACACCCACCACCAAATAAATAAACTCGAAATAGCGGGTAAAAACATGTCCACATTAAATGGGGCTGCGCCTACAACAACAAACTGCACCCAAAATATCACTGCATGATAAATACAAATAAAACAAGCAACTAGTAACGACTGTTGCCAGCGAGGATAGTTACGTAACTGTTGGCACAACAACACCACAATATAAATCACTAATGATAATGCTAATGAACGGATCCCTAGATGAGCTCCCAACAACACATCAAGCATCACCCCTAACAACCACGCAGTGAGAATACTGTAACGATGCGGTAGCGCCATGGCCCAATACATCATCACCATCAATAGCCAATCAGGTCGCCAGGCTTCTACCATTTTTGGCAACGGCATAATCTGAAACATCATCCCGATGAATAAGGTCAGCCATACCACTAAGCGACCATTTGCAATATGTGCGCTCATTGGTTTACCTCGCTTGTTACTGGTGTAGTGGTTGTTTCTACGGGTTGAGGTTGGGGATCTGAAGAATTTGCAGTGGCAGCTGCTTTATCTGCCGCTTCTTTTATTAATTCTTTTACGTCATTAGGCAGCGTAAACGGTTTGGTTTCATCAGGCCAAATAAGCAACACGTATCGAATACGATCTAGCGCAGCCAAAGGTTGAGCATAAATCACGGCATAACTCTGGCCATCATCACGCGACACACTGATAACACGCGCGACGGGATACCCTTCAGGAAAACGATTACCCAAGCCTGAAGTAACTAATAAATCACCCACTATAATGTCAGTACTTTTAGCCACATGACGCAGTTCAATTTGATCAATATCACCCATGCCATTCGCTATTGCACGCACATCGTTACGGGTAACGCGTACCGGAATACCATGCGTGGTATCTGACACCATCAATACTCGACTGGTAAACTCACTCACTTCAACCACCTGCCCCACAACACCTTGGGCATCAACTACAGGTTGACCAACATAAATGCCGGTTTGCGAACCATGATTTAACACCACAAATTGACGAAATGGGTCACTGGCAACTTCCATGACCTCAGCCACCATTTTACGAGAATCCATGTGCACGGGCGAACCGAGTAATGCGCGTAAACGCTCATTTTCTTGACGAACATGCTCAAAACGTTGTAAACGTTCTGACATAACCAGTTGTTGGCGTAATAATTCTTTGTTTTGCAGTTCAAGCATATTGCGGGTGGCAAATGCCTCGGCCGACCAGTCGAGCATCACCCCTGGCACATTGGCTAAATACTGTAGAGGACTTAATATTGAAGATAAAGATTGGCGTATTGGGTCTAGGCGATTATTGGTCATAAGTAATGCCACCGACAATATAATTGCCAGTGTCAATCTAAATTGACTCGATACGCCACGAACGAAAATTGGTTTCATAAATTGTTCGCAACTTTGTTAACCCATAAAACGTCATTAACAAAGCCGCTCAGCAGTTGATAATTAGTTCTCTTCAGAGAACAAATCACCACCGTGCATATCAATCATTTCAAGGGCTTTACCACCACCACGAGCAACACAAGTCAGTGGATCGTCAGCAACCATAACGGGAATACCCGTTTCTTGCATTAATAAACGGTCCAGGTCACGTAATAACGCTCCACCACCAGTTAATACCATGCCACGTTCAGAAATATCTGAAGCTAGTTCTGGAGGTGATTGCTCAAGGGCAACCATTACCGCGCTCACAATGCCAGATAACGGCTCTTGTAATGCTTCTAGGATTTCGTTGCTGTTTAAGGTGAAACTTCTTGGCACACCTTCAGCAAGGTTACGACCGCGCACTTCAATTTCAAGTACTTCGTCACCAGGGTATGCGGTACCAATAGTATGCTTAATACGTTCAGCGGTTGCTTCACCAATTAAACTACCGTAGTTACGGCGCACATAATTGATAATAGCATCGTCAAACTTATCTCCACCGATACGCACTGATGAAGAATACACCACGCCATTCAATGAAATAATCGCGACCTCGGTAGTACCACCACCAATATCGACAACCATAGAACCGGTCGCTTCAGATACGGGCAAACCGGCACCAATCGCCGCAGCCATTGGCTCTTCAATTAGGTAAACCTCACGAGCACCCGCGCCCATCGCTGATTCACGAATAGCTCGGCGTTCAACTTGAGTCGCGCCTACCGGAACACACACGAGTACACGAGGACTAGGACGGAAGAAACTGTTGTTGTGCACTTGTTTGATAAAGTGCTGAAGCATTTTCTCGGTAACATAAAAATCGGCAATTACGCCGTCTTTCATTGGACGAATAGCTTGAATATTACCAGGCGTTCTGCCTAGCATTTGTTTTGCCTCTCTACCGACTGCAGCAACTGACTTTGGCCCATTGCTATTGCGTTCGCCGCGAATGGCAACCACTGAGGGTTCGTTCAACACGATGCCTTCATCGCGAACATAAATAAGAGTGTTTGCCGTACCTAAATCGATGGATAGGTCGTTAGAAAAAATGCCGCGCAGCTTTTTGAACATGTATCAGGCCTGTATTCTGTGAAATCAGAAGAAGAAAAATCAGCTAACTTTATCAATGACACCCCCATTCTACAAGACCGAACAGGTTAACAATTGCTAATCTGACGTTTTTTTTTATAAAAGTATCTAAAAAAATGCTAATCGGTCAAATTTAATCCTAAAAAGCGTAAAAGAGATGCTTTTTTATTCGGATTATTGATTCACCTCACGCCAATAAATGATCTTATCATGTCCTCGGTAGCGACCAAAGTACGCACTTGCTCTTGGATCATAGAGTTGAGTCGGACTTGCTTGGTCCCAATACCATTTAAGCCAATCCTCCACTTGTAGCGGTGCAGTCACTTGACCCCGATATGCTGCAGAACCGGTGTTTTGCCATAATAAAGGGAGCTGACCACTGGTCATCGGAATGTTCACGGTACTGTTGCCATCACTGCGGGTAACCGTTTGGCCAGAAGTTAATAATGGTGTGTATATTTCGCTGCCATCAAGCGGATCGATAACTTGAGTACAGCTATCACTAATGTTCGTTACCCAAGTACTACCATTCCAATATTGGGCATACGTTGGCATGCGTAAAATTTCATTTTCAGGGCCATAAGTATTGTCCATCACCACTCTGCCATGACGAAAATCCTGAGTCGACAACAGTTTCGCGTTGCAGTTACTATTATCAGCACAAATAGCACTGCTGTTGGCTCGCATATCTGGTGATGCAATAAACGACCAGTCACCATCATTATCAAAAGCTTGCACACCAATAGCTAACTGACTAAATGGTCCATCAACACTTGGGGACACTGTACGACTAAAATTAGCTTGATAAGATAATCCTACGTTTGCTTCACCCAACGCCCAAGACCCAGCATTAATAGGTAGAGTGCTTAATCTGCCACTCAAATCTACACCATTGTTAATGTTTTCACCCACAAGGTTTGCAGTACCTTTAGCAAAAGCACCTTGATAATTTTTGGTGATATAAGTACCGGTATTAAATGCGCTCAAAGTCAACGTCAGGCCAAAAGGTTGATCCATGTAAGTAAAGTTACCGCAAGATGGCAACACACTTGAACTACTCACAACAAATCGGTCTGGCACAAAGCGACCCATGGTAGGTGATACAGCGAGTGGAATATCATGAAAATTCGAACCCAAATAGCCAAGTGGTGGGTTAGCTGTAAACTGAAACACACCAACTTCGGTTACCGACTGAGACACGGTATTACTGTTAGTGGTTTGCGCAACATGATTGTATCGCGATGAGCCCACAGCACCCAACACTCCTCCGAGCGGATCAATCAATTGATGGCCTAACTCAATTTTTTCATGGGCGTAATTAGGGGTATTTAAATTATCACAGTAATTTGTGTCACCATCCACTTGCCATGCTTTGCCTTGAATAATTAGATCAAATGACTCGCCTGCTTTTTTATATGGATTATAAATACCGTTATTTTTAGACCACTGTGCAGCATTATCTTTGGGGGTAACGCATAAACCTACCGGAAAGCTCACAAACTGATCTGAACCAACCATCACCAAGCCTTGTTCATCACCTGTGCCAGTAAACTTTGCATCTAGCTGCATTTTTCCTGCATCTGGATAGTTAACAATAATATCTGCTTTACCTTCTGCATCAAATGCCAACGCAAGCGTGGTTGCTGCACTACTCTGTTTACCCACCACGGTACTATTTACTGTTAATGACTGGCCATTAATTGGATTGATGGGGTCGATATAAGAGCTCCAAAAATTGACATTTTTAGTGGTTTTGGAAAACAGAGGTACGCACTGTTGAGTGATATCTGAGGTTTTCACTGCACTAATAGTAATGTTGTCAGTTGGCTTGTTTGCCAGCTTATCTGGCACAACAAAAATAAAACCGCTCTCGGCAAAGCTTAAGGTACAACTTGCTGTAGTTAGCCCTCCCGAACCACGGCGGCACAAGGTGTTACTGCCTGCTATGGTTGAAGGAATGGAAGATGTTACCCCAATAGTGGTTGGCGTAGTCACATTGTTGCGTAAAGCGACCGTTGCACTGCCATTTTCAAACCTCACTACATTTGTTTTACTACCGTCGACATACCAAGCACCATTGGAATTAGGAGCAAGCGACAAATTAGCCTCTACGGGATCAGTAAACAAATTACATACCGCATCTTTACAGGCTCTGACCGTCATGGTTTCGGCCTTACAGGTAAACGGCGAGCTGGTATAGTCAAACTCAAAATGATGAATTTGTTGACCGACTGGATTGGATTTAAGGGCACAAACCTTAAAGTTATCCATCTCATGATTATTGTTAGAGCCACCCGTAGAGCCAGTTATAGATAGGTAAAAATCTTTAGGGACAGGAGCTTGCCCCGAGAAACTTAATGCATCAAAAGGAGCGATTAAAGTCACGAAGTCAGCTGGATTATCTCTATTTAACGTATCACGCAGCACAGACACCATCGCTTTGCCTGGTGTTCGCGAATCGATGATGATTTTATATTTATGGTTTGGCTGAGCACTGGCCGTATTGCGCACATCAATTCTGGGGGAAATGTTGGCATTAGTACCTGTTAGATATTGGTAATTTGTGCCTGAGGAACCACGGATAGCCACCGCCTGACTTCTAAAGCCTGGTCCACCCACTTTACCTTCATTGGGGCTAGAAAAATTACCATACTCATCCAGTGCGATACCTAACCAACCACCAGCAAAACCGGGAGTGCCGTTGTTACGCTGGGCATATCCTAAGGCACCACCAAAACTGCCAGGCTGAGGAGTAATACTGGCATCGGACAAGATAATTGCAATGCCGTCAGCCCCTGTGCCACTTAGACTCGACCAAGCATAATAGTCAAACTCCAGCTCAACTAAATTATTCGCAGCAGGGAATAATCGCTGATAAGTACTGGATGTCGCTTGATTACCGCTAGCAGAGGTAAAACGCAGACGCCCTTCTTTTATTGAGGGCGGTAATGAAGAGCCTAAGACCTTGAGCGCCCAATCATCACCAACATCAGAACGCGTAAATTCGTCACGAAAACAAACTAAGGTGTCTACTTTTTTCTCAAAAGCCACAAAACTGTAATTCTCCCAACGATGTTTGCGGTCGTTATCTCTAAAAGTATCTTCGTCAACGACCATACTCACTTTGTCGTTAGTCAACTGACAACGACGAAGCCAGCCGCCATCGCCACCTAAGCGGCTATTTTTACCCGCCACCAACATAGGAGCATTAGTAAACCCCTTTAATTCGGTCGTTACAGCACATTGATCTGTAATATCCTTAGTGCCGTTATCCGTAAACGTTTGCGCTTGACCAAAGTGGTAATTGGTTTCTACACCATTTAAGGTCATGGTACCGCTAGCCGTTGTACCGCTAGGGGTGCTCAACGATAAATAACCAATGGTTTCATTTTGAATTGAATTGTTATTTAAATTATCTGGTTGACATCGACTATTGCTATAAACCTCTGACGCATCTAATGCAAGTTGAATTCCTGTGCCCGTAAACTCGGAGGTACTCGTTAACCAACAGTCATTATTCTGAGTTTGAATCTGATTCAACACCACATCTTGGGTAGCAGGTAAAGTAACAGAGGTATAAGGGGCACTGGAACCAAATATAGCCTGATCATAATCAACTGAACCTGCAATTAGTGTTACGTCGTCTGGGAGTTCATAAGTGCCAGCTGTGACGGCTATCCAGTGTACTTCAGGCATTTCAGTCGATTTCACATAACGGTTTGTGGTTGAACTAGGTTCTTTTTTAGACCAAGTAAAACCTTGATTAGAAACACTGCCAAGGAATACCGATGCAGGACCATCGTTGTTACTTTCTTCGGTGGTTGGCATTAAGAAAATTAATGGTGTGACGGCAGTGGGAAATGCTGCGTCAAATGTTACATATGTTGAGCCGCTGCCAGATACAGTAGATTTACCATATTGAATATGAAATTCCGCTACATCCGTATCACACATACCATTAAAATTTGCATTATTAATAGACTGAGAATCAACGCTACTATTGCCTGAAAGAATCAAGGCTCCACCAGCCCCGAGAGCTCCAGTAATTTTACTATTTCCCGACATAGAAACAGAGCCTGCCACATACACGATAGCATTGATGTTATTGTTACCAGATATATTTAATGACCCTGCCACATAAATAATCAGGTTTCCCGAGCTTCCATCTAAATTGATATTTGCGTTATGCAAATTTAGGTTATTAAAATATAAACGCGCTGTTGCCCCCGAGGTTTTAATCACAGCTTTATTTTCAAAATTACCATTATTATAATCATAGTCCCCAGGCTGGAATTGATTTCCACCATCTCGATTACAAGTCTTTGAATCACAGCTTAAATCTGATAATGGAGGGACTAGAATGCCTGACGGCAAAACTAATCCAAAAGGAAAATGGTCACCTGAAGGTGGGTCGGTAAATATGCTATCACATTGAGGTGCTGCAAAAACTTGCCAAGGCAATAACAGCCAACAAACCAATAAAATAAAACCAAGATTATTGCGCACGAGCTTCTACCTCCACTTGGCGACTGACTCGTAAACACGTTGAACTGTTTGAGTTTCCTGCACAGTTACCCGTTTCGCATACTGCTAAACTATTAATTCGATATTGAACAACACTGCCAACGTTGGCGGTGTTACAACTAACGGTGACACTACAATTATGGAATCCAACGTTGTTATTTGGCGGAGTCCATGTAGAGCTAATACTAGTACAAGTTGCCACAGTGCCATCAACCGGAAATAACTCAGCCAGCGCGGCATCTGCACCACTATTGGCACTAAATAAAGCTCGAGTGCCCCACACTTCCATGTTCACGGACTCATCAGCATCACCAACAATACGAATTAAACTCGCGGCAAGTAAAAACATCACCGTTAGCACAAACACCCCAATGATGAGTGCGCTACCTTGTTGTGAATGTTGGGTTAATTTCAGCTTAGGGAACATTCATCACCTGCACTTGATGTTGATATTGAAATGTTTCGCCATTAACGCTAAATAGTGGCTGTAAATGCACTATAGCATTGGTCATTAGTGTAGATGGCGTTAGAATCACCGCGGGATTAACCGCTAAAACATTAGCGACATTTTGAGCCATTAACACCCCATTACCCATCGCAGCGGGTGCAGGCTGATTGACCTTATAACCATAGTTTTGGTATAGACGCAGCTCAACATTACTGGCATTGTTAACAAAACAGTAGCTCAATGGACTGTCGGCAACGTATAAGCGTTTTAATGCAGAGGCCTCTGTAAAGCGGACACTTTGGGTTAAGGTAATGGTAAGCTGGTCACCTAATTCAGTGACACTTTGCACAATAAATCGTTTCGCCGTTGTCCCTTGAGGGTTATAAATTTCTGCTGTGGTAAGTGGATATATCAGCACTGACTGATTGTTAACTATTGGACGAATACTTTTAATTGCTGTTAAATTGTTTTGCGCCGCTTGCGGCGCAAACGGTGCATTAATATAAGACGTACTGGCTGCAATAGGCAACAACTCCAAACATTGAAAACTACCATCAACTGCGTCTAACGTTCGCATACTGTTGGGCACCGCACGTCGAATATCCCGTGTCATCCGTTCAATGCCAAAACGGCTTTGACTGAGTACTTGATCCACAGCACTCGATTCGACAAAAATTCGGGTGCCAAAAATCACAAAACTACTCAACCCAACTACAACAATGCCTAAAATTAAAATAACCGTAACCATTTCAATTAAAGTGAAACCCGCAGATTTACCTTGGTTGCTAAGTGACATTAGTAATTACTCCTTACCGCTTGGTAAGTGATCACTTCATTGGCAGGCGTTGTTACTGCTACGGTAATTAATTTCTGTCCTTGAGTAGCAGCGTCAAGATACTCAACTGACACTTGCAACTGATAGCGAGGATAAGCTTGGGTATACGCTTGGCTTGAGTCGAGCATGTTATCGTCTTCATCCAAACCATTATAATCATCAACGTCGTTGAACATATTGCGGGTTTCTTCAGGGCCAAGTAAACCCGCTGAAGTACAAGTAATACCACCAGACACATTACACGCTGGTACACCACCATTAGGATTGGTACTTTGATCATATCGCTTGCCCCAAATCTCATTCATTACCGAATGGGCTAACTCAGCAGATCGAACCCTATGTAGAGTTGCTGCGGCTCTATCTGCTTGGGGAAATAGCATGCTAGTGAGCATCACTATCGCAATGCCGATCACCATCATGCCAATGACAAGTTCGATTAAAGTAAAACCACCAGCAGATTGTGATAGACGATGAAGTTGAATGTTACGGCGCATAAATATACCCCTCAGACTCAACCGCAATGGCTAAGGTTTCATCTGCTACAGCATTAAAGCAATGACCTGAACACGCTGGAGATAACATGCGACCTAAGCTGTCAAAGGTAATCGAAAACGCTTGGCTAGCATTACTGGTTAAGGCTATATGGGCATTGCCACTGAAGGATTGTTGCTGCTCAATACGTACCTGGTTTATACATACGTTGACGGCTCTTCCGCTAAAATGGCGTAACGTATAACCGCTTGATGTCACATCAATTTGATAACACTGATCGGTATTTTGAATGGCTTTAAGCTGGACGTGGCGTAACTCACTAATAAATTCACTGCGTAAACTGTAGGCACTAAAAGATGAATCAGACATCAAACGCGGCAACACCGCCACGGCAAGAATACCAAGCAAAATTATAGTGGTAACCAATTCAACTAAGGTAAACCCAGCTTGAATACTATGTTGTCGATTGATTATAACGATGCCCTCATTTCACTTGATGAACATTAACAACATCAAAATACTCATTAAACCATAACAGTGTCAGTGACTTATACGAACTTATTCAGTATGGCAAAAATAGGCAATATTGTCTGTTTATTTATTAAGTAATATCATCCGTTAGAATGACTAAGATATTTCTAACATTATAAATAAATGATATCTAAACAAAGTCTTTTATTACCATCCAAACTAATACTTTGAATAATGAAATTTCAAAAAAAAACCTGCAAAATGCAGGTTTTTTTTCATTTGAATAATTAACAACCAGTAGTCTTTAATTCATATTTAGGTAACGTAGTCGATGTCGCAGGAGTGTACTCTAAATGACAATCAACAGCTGCAGTTGCTGTTGCGCCTGTACCTGCTGCAGCATATGGTGAACGTGATTGGTAAATTATTGTTGCTGTTGTTAAATTAGCTCCAGCTGTAATAGTCCAATCTGACGCAATGTCTATTTGTAAAGCATCTTCTAAAGATGTTGCATCATTTTGTAAATAGCCATATGCAATCTTTACCGTGTCAGCAGTACTTGAACCAATTTGAACAGTTGTGTCTGCAGTCTTCTCATCGCCAGCAATGGCGGCTTTTGAATAAACTAAAGTATTTGCACCTTGCAAGGATGCTTTTAAACCACTTAACGTAGATTCATAAGCATCACCTTGCAAGTTAATAAACTTAGGCGCTGCCGTTACCGCTAAAATACCAAGAATAATGATCACAACCACTAATTCGATTAATGTAAAACCTTGTTGTTTTTGCATATTAAATAACCTCTATAGAAAATAAATGGGTAAACCAACATCACTGCAAACAGTGATAAACCAAATTAGTTGTTAGTAAATGATACTACCTGACCTGTACCTGCATTATATGTTACACCGTTAGCACCAACCGTGTCTAAATCAGGCGCAGGATCTGCGACACCCGAAGTCTGATTTAGCGCTAAAGTAGCTACTTGATGATAAACACACAAATCTAGACCTGTAACTGTTTGGCCATCAATACTGGTAGACGAACCGCCGACACCATTTTGCATTCTTACGGTATAACGATTATTACGGGCGTCTTGATCGAACAGTACATTTCTTGGAGCATTTTGTAAAACTGAATCAAATACTTCCTGACATGTTTCGTTTGTCATTGAGGTAACATCAGTATTGGTTGTGCCGGTTGGAAAACCAAAACGTGTATCGAGTGATACGCTAGTACCATCTAAAATAACGCTGTTGTTACGACGACCATCAACTTCCCATTGTGCACGTACAAAGCTCACTGCTGTGGCTAAACCACCAGCAACACCATCAACGCTGGCGTCTTCAGCATCATCGGTTACATTTAAAAAACGCGGGATCGCTGTAGCGGCTAATAAACCGAGGATGACAATAACAATGACCAACTCGATCAATGAAAAACCTTGTTGTTTCAATTTCATAATAACTCACTCTTATCTATAGCGCCTACAACAGGAAATAATACTGATTCAGCTATAACTTCACTAATATTAGCAGCTTATTAAAAATTTAACACTAATGGCACAAACTTTATCGGTCACTCATCAAAAAAATAACTCTTCCTGTTTGTAGTTGATAACTTAAACTGGCTTCATTACCTGAATGGTAGCGACAAATGTTCTCATCAGACTGATAATCTACCGCTATATTTAACTCTTGAACATTAGTTGCTAATAAATGGCCCCACAGTTGCTCACAACCTTGGACATCATTAGTATCAATGGTTGGCCAACCTTGATCAGACATAGAAATCCAATTATCGGTGCCAACCAAATCGGTATCAGTATCTATAGCATCTATTTTACTCGCAGCGTCTTGTAATACAGCATTGT
>NZ_JACJEU010000049.1:0-11338 GCF_014164215.1 Shewanella sp. SG44-2 | reverse complement strand
ATCCTTAACACCCCTGGTCATGTGGCGTTAGATCGCATTGATGTTTGGTTTCAAGATGAAGCTAGATTTGGTCAGCAAAATACCACGACCCGCATTTGGGCAACGAAAGGAACCCGACCACGAGCAGTAAGGCAACAACAGTTCGAATCAGCATATTTATATGGTGCGGTGTGTCCTGCAACGGGCACGACAGAGGCTATTATTGCACCGCATGCCAACAGTGAATATATGTGGGAGCATTTAACATTAATTTCAGAGGCTACCGAATCGGGTCGCCATGCTTTGGTCATCATGGACGGCGCAGGTTGGCATCAACAAGAACTGACTGAGGACTCTGATAACCTTAGTATCCTTAAGCTTCTCCCCTTTATTCCCCAGAACTCAACCCCATAGAACAAGTGTGGCAATGTCTTCGTCAGAATGAACTCGTCAATCGTTGTTCTAGTGGATATGACCATGTTGTTGAGCTGTGCTCCATTGCATGGAATCGCTTTATTGCAAATCTGAAAGGGTGATTCAATTATGTTCTAGGCGGTGGGCAATACTGATCAATTAATGTAAATGGTATTATTTCTCATTTGAAGTGGTCAACAAAAAGAAGATCATTTTTATACTGCTATTTTAGCCGCTGTTGGACCCATGTCATTGCTATCATCTATTACTATTTATCTCGATTCAGTTTTTAAGTGATTATATAATATGGTATTCGTGGCAATGAATTGTGGCTAAATGAATATACATATTAATATGCAATGAGTATTTAAAGAGAAGGAGTATTTGTGGTTGTGAATAAAAAACAGGTTTAAGTCCATTACCTTATTAGCAATGGACTTATTGTTTCAAATCGTTTTTAGATAGACAGGAGCAATATCAGAGTTCAGCTAATATCTTTTCTACGATAGGTTTATTAGCTTCAGGGAAATCATATTCCGCAATTCTATCGATCGACACCCATTCAATTTGTTGCTGCTCCATACCTTTAGCTTGGTTTGAAAATTCAGTAATTAAATGAATGTCGAGTCTGACATGTTTATCTGGATAATCATGACTGATGTCCATGAAGGGCGTTGAATTAGATACATCAAGATTAACTTCCTCTTTGAGCTCTCTGATTAACGCTTCAGTAACCGTTTCATTTGTTTCTACCTTACCGCCTGGGAATTCCCACTTTCCTCCTTGATGAAGGTGTCCGAGCCTTTTAGCCAGTAAAATGTGTTTATTTTGATTAATGATGACACCGACAGCGACATGGATTCTTTTTTGCAAGTTTTGCCCCTTATAATTTGAACTTATTGTTTGAAGAAGTCACCTTCATCAAAACCAGCATCATCCAACAGATCTAGGTCTATATCGTGCTTAACCGGAATAGCATGTTTCTCGCTAGCCCAGTCGCCAAGATCGATCAGTTTACAGCGTTCGCTGCAAAAAGGTTTAAATAGGGATTCGTCTTTCCATTCAACTTTGGTACTGCAAATTGGGCAGTTTACAACTGTTAAAGGCATAATCATTCTTAGTTATTAATATTATTAGTGATGTTAAAGTGTTTATGTGCAGGTTGCTAGTGAGAACTCAACAGTTTCACTGGTATGACGGTGTAAATCGAAATCTACAAAATGAATTGCATAACGATTTCGATTTCCGCTGACCGTAGGGTAGCAGTTTTGATTGGAATTTATTTGCACTCGAATTAATGACAACGGTTGTACAGAGTTGCCTTGATAGAAACCCACTGGAGCTTGGTATAAACCAAAATCTGCTGTCGTTCGAATGAGTTCCAGAAGTAATGCTATTGGAGCTAGTATAGGCTGGTATTGAATAAGCCAACTTTTGATATCTTGCTGTCGATGTTGCCAGTCTTTGCCAAGCCAAAAGTGCAGTTGAGGAAAGTCGAAATTACAGTATGCTCCAGTCATATTGAAACGCTGTCGTAAGGCTGAGATAAATTTGTCTTGTTTAAGGCTGCAGCCAATTCTTTCTTGTGCTTGCAGTGGCGATTTTAATGCGATTAGCTTTTGGGTGAGTTGATCCACTTGAGCGTTATCTACATTTGAGTGAGTACGCCAATGAGAAATTATCTGAATCTGTTTTTCAATATCTTTTAAAATATCGGTGCGATAATCACAACGTTCAGTTAGTTCGGTAAGAGCAAATAAAGGGCTAAAACATTGATGTTGATTATCTTTTTCGGCATGCTGTTGCAACTGTAGGGCAAGGTTTTCTATACGTAAATAACTGCGTATTTTTTCATTTAATGGTTGTTCATAAATTAAATCAGTCATTGACGTTAGTTTCTAAATCGGCTGCCTGTTGTAAGTATTGTTGGTGCAGACGAAGTACTTGACTGCGCAACAGCTCATATTCTCCTTGATTATCAATAATGTTATCAGCTTTAGCGAGTCGTTGCTCTCGAGTCATTTGACTCGCCAGAATATACTCTACCTGTTGTTTACTGACACCATCACGTTGCATCGTCCTTGAAATCTGTAACTCTGGTGCTATATCTACAACCAAAGTAGTATCAACTAAACTATCTAAATGATTCTCAAATAGCAAGGGCACTACCATTATTACATATGCAGAAGTCGATGTTTGCACTTGGTCGAGCATCTTTTGGCGGATCATTGGATGGAGTAAATTATTGAGCCACAGGCGTTGTTGAGGATTATCGAATACTTGTGCTCGCAGAGCTGCTCTATCGAGGCTACCATCGGTTAATAGCAGTGACTGACCAAAGTGTTGCGCTATTGCTTTTAATCCATCAGAGCCGATTGAGACCACTTCTCGGGCAATAACATCGGCATCCACTAAGTCTATGCCAAATTCTGCAAATAAGTTAGCCACGGTGGTTTTGCCACTGGCAATGCCGCCAGTTAAACCCACAACATACTTGTTTAAGCTCATAACGTACTAAGATACCAATTGAGAATGTCATGTCCCCATACTAACGCTATCCAGCCTGCTGCAGCAATATAAGGACCAAAGGGGATAGGGTTACCTTTGTTGAGCTGTTTAGCCATAATCATGGTAATGCCCACTATCGCGCCTACCAGTGAAGATAATAGAATAATTAGTGGTAACATTTGCCAGCCTAACCAGGCACCGAAAACGGCTAATAGTTTAAAATCACCGTAGCCCATGCCTTCTTTGCCAGTGACTAATTTAAATAACCAGAATACCGACCACAAACTTAAATACCCTGCAGCAGCGCCGATAATCGCGTCTTCAGGGCTGGTATAAATGCCTTTAAGGTTAATGATTAATCCTAACCACAGGATTGGTAACGTGAGTTGGTCCGGTAATAGCATTTCATCTAAATCGATGCCTGTTAACGCCACTAACACAAACGTTAGAATACTGGCATAAACAAATTGCCATGTAGGGCCAAAATGCCAGGCTAATGCGGCAATTAATATACCAGTTAACAGTTCAATAATGGGATAGCGGCTTGAAATACTGGTTTTGCAATCGGCACATTTACCCTTTAGCATCATCCAACCTAGTATTGGTAGATTATGCCAAGGTTTTATATTGGCTTTGCATTTAGGGCATGCAGAGCCTGGCACTACCAGATTGTATTTTTCAGGAAAGGGATCGATGGTTTTCTGTAAACGCTCACTGCCTACTTGTTTGACAATGTCAGGATGATATTCATTGAGATAAAAGTTACATTCGCTTTGCCATTCACGTTTCATCATCACCGGTAAACGGTGGATCACGACGTTAAGAAAGCTGCCAATGGTAGCAGCAAAAATAAAGCTAATCGCAATAAAGACCCAAGGGTATTGAGTCATTGTTGCAATAAAAGTTGTGATAAATTCAGTCATTTTTTCTTATTATGTAAAGTGTTATTTAATTTAACCGACAATATTACCCATTTCGAAAATAGGTAAATACATACCGACAATCAAACCGCCGACCAAAGTACCAATTACCACCATCATAATCGGCTCAATTAAGCTTGATAAGCCATCAACCGCATCATCAACTTGCATTTCGTATATGTTAGCTACTTTATTTAGCATTTCATCTAAACCACCTGATTCTTCACCAATCATCACCATTTGAATTAGCATGTCGGGGAATAACCCCGTGGTGCGCATAGCTACATTCATTTGCATGCCCGACATCACCTCTTGGCGAACTTTAAGTAGTGCTTTACGATAAACATAGTTACCTGATGCACCGGCGGCAGACTCTAACCCATCAATCAATGGCACGCCAGCGGCAAAGGTAGTCGATAAGGTACGAGCAAAACGCGACATCGCAGCTTTATGAAGAATGTCACCAATAGCAGGGATTCGAAGCACCATTTGATCAATCCGGTCTCGAAAACTCTGAGAAGTACGGTGTGCTCGTTTAAAGAGCCAGACTCCTATAAAAATTGCAATAGCAAAAAAATACCAAGATGCTTGAAGCCAGCGGGATATATTAATAATTAATTGTGTGAAAGCTGGTAATTCGGCACCAAAACCGTTAAAAATCTCTTCAAATTGTGGTACGACAAATAACAGTAATAGTGATGTTACTAATATTGCAACGATAACTACAGCAGCAGGATAGAACATGGCTTTTTTGATTTTGGATTTTAATTGTTCGGCTTTCTCGCGATAGGTGGCTATGCGGTCAAATACCGCATCGAGTGAGCCAGAGTGTTCACCGGCTGCAACTAGGTCAACGTATAAATCATCAAAATATCTTCTGTGAGGCCTTAATGCATCTGAAAGTGGAATACCTGATTGGACATCGGATAAAATAGTACCTAATAACTCACGCACTTTAGCTTTTTCATGGCCGCGACCGAGGAGCTCGATGGTAGTGACTAAAGGGACACCTGCCGCAAGCATAGTAGCAATTTGGCGAGTGATCATCGCAATGTCCATTGCGGTGATGCTTTTTTCTGTTTTAAATAATGGCGCAGACTTTTTGCGCACTCCTTTAGGTGTGACACCTTGCGCTTTTAATACACTGCGAATTTCAGCAATCGTGGAGCCTTTTAGCTCACCAGAAGTACGTTGGCCATCACGGTTGAGGCCTTTCCATTGATAGGTAAACACTTTAGGTTGATGTTTGGTGGCCTTTTTTACCTTCGCTTTTCTTTTTACTGTTGCTGTGGCCATTTAGCCAGTCCTTTTATTGTTTCACTGCATCCACTCTAAATCACTATTATCAATAGCGATTAATCAATTAAATAGCAGATATTACTATTAATGATTTGACTATAGATGAATTAAAAGCTGGTGACACGGTTAATTTCTGCGATACTTGTTACGCCGTGAATGACCTTGAGTAACCCCGATTGACGTAAATCGCGCATCCCTTGCTGCTTGGCAAGAGTGGCAATTTGGAGTGAGTTACCACCTTCCATAATCGTGCGGGCAATTTCATCACTCATTTTCATCACTTCATAAATGCCTACTCGGCCCTTATAACCACCTGAACATAACTCACAACCAACAGGTTTGAATACGGTAAAACCTTTGGCAATATCGGCTTCATTAAATCCTAGGCGTTGCAGTTCTGCAATTGGGATTACTTCTTCATGTTTACATGCTGGGCATAGGCGTCTGGCAAGTCGTTGAGCAATAATCAAGTTAACTGAACTAGCAATGTTATAACCAGGCACACCCATATTGATTAAACGGGTTAACGTTTCCGCTGCCGAATTAGTATGCAGGGTTGATAATACTAAGTGGCCCGTTTGTGCGGCTTTAATAGCAATTTCGGCGGTTTCTAAATCGCGGATTTCACCTACCATTACTACATCAGGATCTTGACGTAAGAATGAGCGAAGTGCAGAGGCGAAAGTTAAACCGGCTTTTAAATTAATGTGGACCTGATTAACCCCTTCAAGGTTAATTTCGACCGGATCTTCTGCGGTGGAGATATTACGTTCTTCGGTATTAAGAATATTGAGACCGGTGTACAAGGAGACTGTTTTACCCGAACCCGTAGGGCCAGTGACTAATATCATACCTTGTGGTTTAGCGAGCATTTCCTCGTATAATAAGCGTTGATCGTCTTCATAACCGAGCTTTTCAATACCCAGCTGGGCAGAAGAGGAATCCAAAATACGCATCACTATTTTCTCGCCCCAAATGGTCGGCAAGCTGCTGACGCGAAAATCAATCGATTTGGTACGTGACAGCTTCATTTTTATGCGGCCATCTTGTGGCACTCGACGCTCGGCGATATCGAGTTTTGACATTACCTTTAAACGGGCCGAAATCCGATTTGATAGATTGACTGGTGGCTCTGACACTTCATGCAAAATACCATCGATACGGAAGCGGATACGATAGCGCTTTTCATAGGGTTCAAAATGTAAGTCGGAAGCGCCTTTACGGATAGCATCAGTAAGGATTTTATTAATATAAATAACAATGGGGGCATCGTCACTGCTGTCACCGGTAGGTTCATCACGCCTTTCAGTATCGGTCACTTCCATATTAGCAAGTGCTTCTTCGTCCACGCCGGCTAAGTCTAAGCCTGAAATGTCATCTTCAATGATTTTTTCAAGTGCTTTTAAGAGCTTATCATCCTCAACGAGAATAGCTTCGGCATGCAAACCTAAACTAAATTGAAAGTCTTCAAGAGCGGCTATATTGGTCGGATCTGAGGTGGCAATATAAAGACGATTACCCCGTTTGAAAAGTGGTAAACATTTGTGCTTTTCTATGAGCTTTTTGTTAAGTAAGTCTTCAGAAATACTTGATATATCAAACTCATTTAAATCGAGTAGAGGAGTGCCGTATTCTTCATAGCAAAGTTCTGCAATTTCTCTAGCAGACACTATCTTAGAGGATATTAATGTAGAAACTAAGGGTTGTTTAGTCTTACGTGCATCTGATATTGCAGATGTCATAAGCTCTTCACTTAGCAAGCCTTTACGAATAAATAAGGTAGATAAACCTAAATGAAGAGCGGTATTTTGCATATATTCACTTAATTATTATGTGAACTTCAATATCAACAAAGTCCAGAGGCTAGACATGTGCCACTTTCTGTCCATTGGATTGGTGGCGTGATACCGTTTGGCGTTAAGATATATGTTACTGAGTCCACCGCTGTAGTACCTGTTGCGGTAATAATCCCATTTTCAATTGTTACTGATGTTATTACACCGCTAGCACCAACTGCAGCCGGTATGCCAAGTTTACCTGCATCCGCATCAGCTAACGCAGATAACTTTCCTGTTTGAGCTGAAACTAAAAAAGCAGTTTTAAAAGCACTCGTTGCGAGAATTACTTCTGAAAATTTAGCCTTCTTGGTATAGGTCTGATAAGCAGGCAGTGCGATTGCTGCAAGAATACCGATAATCGCGACTACGATCATTAATTCGATAAGGGTGAAACCCTTAGCGTTTTTGATTTGGTTAATACCTTTCATTTTTCTCTCCGTAAAATAGGCTGTGGCAGTTTCAATCCTAGATATTTTGCACACTTGTTTATAGTTGAGTGTGATAAATGGCAATCCATATGCCTAAGGCCTTACAGACACAAATATGTGACATTAATTGTCACGATGTCGTTTATGTCGTCGCTTGTGCATATTACTTATACCATTGTAAGCAATGGTATAAGCTTTATGAGTCCATGATGACAAGGTTTATTAATTCATTCTTTCTAAAATGTGCTTTAGAGGACTAAACCTATGAAACATATTCAGTATCACTCGTTTTATAGTTTAGCCATCGCTATGTTTATTATCCATTTGACTGTGAATTCTGTCATTAATGGATAACAACCAGCTACTTTCTTTATTGTGTCAGTATAGCATTTCGGCTGAGTTGCGATACTAGTGTAAAACGCTCGTTTTATTAATTCGTAATATCGATATCAATAAGAAAGCGTTGAATCAATGTTACACAATTGATAAAGCATAGACGTTTTTTACAACTTTATTATTGCAGTACATGGCCGAAAGGCCAACTCGCCTACGCTAAACGTTAGTATAAAAGGCTTAGAAAAGGAATAGTTTTATGATACAAATTAAAAATAAATGTCTAAAAAGGCTCTGTTTTCACATTTTCCGCACATTATACCCTATATGTTTTTTGACGTGTTAGGTGTGTGGATGATTTTATTTGACAATACTGCAACAAATGCCATTTTGCTGGCGCTTTTTTTGATGGTCGATGTGGCAGGTTTATACCCAAATTATTTCAACATCTCTGCTTTAGCGTTGTCGCAGGGTAAAAACTAAAAGGCCTAGGTTCTAGAACGCTGCGCTGTTAGATGCTATAAAATATTGGTAGCAAGCGGTGACATACGGTGACGAGAGATCGCAAGCTGTGGCAAGTGATGAGATACGAGTTAAAAGCCTAGGTTCTAGAAGCGCAGCGACCTAGCAGGACGCAGTCCGTTCTAGAACCTAGCAAATGTAAGTATTAAGCCTTTAATCTCAACGATAAATCTAATGCTTTGACATGCTTCGTCAAGGCACCTACTGAAATATAATCAACTCCAGTTTGTGCAAAGGTGGCTAGGGTGTCTAACGTGACATTACCTGAAACTTCTAACTTAGCGCCTTTATCTTGATCTTTATAACGATTATTAAGACTGACGGCATCGACCATCATGGTGACGTCAAAGTTGTCGAGCATAATGATATCGGCTCCGCCATCGAGTGCTTGGGTTAGCTCCTCAAGTGACTCTACTTCGACTTCTACTGGCTTGTTACTATCTAAAGCGCGCGCTGCTGTAATGGCTTGTGAGATGCCGCCGCAAGCCATAATGTGGTTTTCTTTGATTAAGAATGCATCGAATAAACCAATTCGATGGTTTTTGCCGCCACCGCAGGTTACTGCATATTTTTGAGCGGTGCGAAGACCTGGAATAGTTTTACGGGTATCGAGCAATTGAGTATGAGTACCTGCAAGTTTATTAACGTACAGTTTGGTTAAGCTGGCTACCCCTGACAAGGTTTGAATGAAGTTCATTGCCGTACGTTCGCCAGTTAAAATCGCGCGTGCTGGGCCAGATAGTTCGCATAACAATTGATTGGCTACAATTAAATCACCGTCATCAACATGCCAATGCAGCACGACTTCACTGCCTAGTTGATTAAATACTTGCTCTGCCCACGCTTTACCGCAAAAAACCCCATCTTCGCGGGTGATTAACGCACCGGAAACGTGTTTGTCTGCTGGGATAAGCTGAGCGGTAATATCAGCATTGAGCATATCGTGAATGGTATTATGGGCTGTGTGACCTAAGTCTTCATCAAGCGCTGTTTGCACTGCATGGCGGATGTCGTTTTCTAACATAAGCAAAGTCCTTGCTAAAGAGTGTGATAAGGCTAAACAGTATCTGCATTCAACGGAGTGTTTGTTACAGAAAGCATTTGTTAAAGATTACCATAACTTGGCTATATACTGACACTATCAAGTCGGCAATTTTCAGTGTTGGTTTTTCTATTTTATGCTGTTAAATTCAGATTGAGAATGGTTAAAGAAGCTTAACTCGGGATAATAGGCGGTGATCAAATAATTCTTTGCTCCGCTAACTGTATTGCATTGACTTACAATAAGCTTAGTACTCACATTACGAGTGATAAGTGGTCGCACCTAGTTAGCAAAGCGAATGACAAGTTTGATATCCAATAGGCCAAACATTCTGATTTTGGCTTACAATCTCATCTCTTCACTCTTGTTGAAGTTATCTAGTTATGTTTAGAAGGATGGATATGCCAAAAGGCTTATTAAAACAAGGCTGGTTAGCCAGCGCTAGAAAGTGTATTTCGCCACATTTTAATTCACGGCCAACAGATGAGGTGAGTTTGTTGGTGATCCACAATATTAGTTTACCGGCGGGTTGTTTTGGCTTACCGCACATTGATGCACTTTTTCAAGGCTGCTTAGATACTGAGGCTGACGACAGTTTTGCTGAGTTGGCAGGCTTGCAAGTCTCGGCACACTTTTTAATTCGCCGCGATGGTGAAGTAGTGCAGTATGTGAGTTGTGATGACAGAGCATGGCATGCTGGTATCTCTGAATTCAACGGGCGTACGGGCTGTAACGACTTTGCGATTGGTGTTGAGATGGAAGGCACCGATAGTAGTGGTTATACCGATGAGCAATATCATCAATTAATGCTGTTAACATTGGAGTTAATGGCGCAATATCCTATGATTAACGTAAATAATATTGTCGGCCATTGCGATATCGCACCAGGGCGTAAAACTGACCCCGGGTTTAGCTTTGATTGGCCTCGATATATGCAAGCCATTGCCGTTGCTTAGGCTAGTCTTGTGGACATAACTGTTGTTGGTCGCATTTGTTGATCGCATTTGCTGAGAGCATTTGTAGCTATCGCCCACGTAAGCACTGTTCTTTAATTGCGACAGCAGCAACTGAATAGAAGTTAAAAGGATATTCATGGCGTTATTTTCATTGTTAGTGGCAATTCTAGTTGAGCGTATGAAGCTTCTGCCGAGTGGTTGGCAGTTCGATAGTGTGATGATGCGTTACCAAAAGCAGTTTTGGGATAGCCAATCATTAAAGTCAGCAGTTGGTGTCGTGATTGCAATCGTGTTGCCTGCCTTATTAGTCCTGTTAATCAGTTTTCTGCTTGATGGCATTTTTTTTGATTTATTGAGCTTATTATTTTGGGTGTTGATATCGATTATTTGTTTTAGTCACCAAACATTACGAAGTGTGTTTAAGCAGTATATTCAAGCGGCATGTCGCGGCGATGTACAAGCTTGTTATCGTTACGCTAGCGAGTTGGATCCTACAGAGTCTTTGGATGTCGTGGACGAACAGGATTTAGGCCGCAAAGTAGGCCAAACGGTGGCGTGGATTAATTACCGCTATTACGGCGCGGTGGCATTATATTTAATATTTTTAGGCCCTGTTGGTGCCATTTTATATTGTACGGTGCGTTTTTATAGTGAGTACAACAGTAAGAATAAGCTTGAAATGCCATTGGTAGATCGTTTACAGATGATATTTGATTGGTTACCAAGTCGGGTGTTTAGCTTTGGTTATGTGTTAAGTGGCCAGTTTAGTGAAGGGTTAAGCGCTTGGCGACAATATGGTTTAAGTGTTAATACTGAAGCTAAAACAATAGTGACCCATACTGCGGTTGCCGCAGAGTCTTTACCTGAAGCAGGAGATGCGCCGTTGAGTGTGCAATCTACTTTGGCATTACTGGCATTAAGTAAGCGTAATTTTGTGTTACTGCTAACCATGGTTTCTGTATTAACTATTTTTGGTTTTGTTAGCTAGACTTTAGTGCGCTGCGCTTCTAGGGCGGACTACGTCCTGCTAGGACAGCTTCGCTGCTGAGATTCTAGGACAGCTTCGCTGCTGAGATTCTAGGACAGCTTCGCTGCTAAG
>NZ_JACJEU010000048.1:0-13128 GCF_014164215.1 Shewanella sp. SG44-2 | reverse complement strand
ATAACAACGGTATAAGCGATAAGAATGATAAGAGCGATAAGAATGATAAGAGCGGTATAAGCGATGCGGCATTGATTCAGGTAGGCACAGCAGACATGAGCCTGTTGTGGCTTGATATCTATAGTGCGAAGTTATTTTCTATTGACGGTAAGTACCAAGCTAACCGTTTTCCTATGACTCTCGACATTCAATACCACCGCGATATTGACGCTATTGATTTAGTTGATGCCACTATTGAGCAATGGCAGCATTTAGGTTTTACCGAAGCCAATATTGCACTGTACAGGCAGCAGTTAGTTAATGCCTGGCCAGATGTTAAAGAGGGCGACAGGCTGACTTTTAGGGTTAACAACCCTGAAGATGCGGCATTTTTGCTTAACGATACGCCTTATTATCAAGTCAGTAATGCCCAGTTCCCTGAGGCGTTCCTCGACATTTGGTTGTCTGAAAAAACCAGCCGTCCTGAGTTACGTAACCAACTGATTGGAGTTAACTAATGCACGCGATTCTATTATTCATCCGCCAGCAGCGACATTTTTGTGCCCGAATGCTTACTCAAGGGTTAACTCAACCCTTAACTAAGCAATTCGCGCGAAAGCTGGCTCAAACCGGCTTATATGTAGGACTAGCATTAGGCGTTATGTCATGTTCATCAGCATCGATTGAAGATTATCAACAAACGACACCAACGTTAGATTTAGCCACATTTTTTGACGGTAAATTAACGGCAGCTGGAGTCGTGCAAGATTTTTCAGGTAAGGTGACCCGCAAATTTACCGTCACCATGGAAGCGCACTGGGTTGATTCGCCTGAAGGTAAGCAGGGTGTGATAAACGAATGGTTTATTTACGATGATGGCGAAAAGCAAACTCGTGTGTGGAACATTACTGACAAAGGAAATGGGCTCTATGAGGGCACAGCCAATGACATATTAGGCATTGCTCAAGGTGAGTCTCGCGGTAGTGCATTGCGATGGCGTTATGACATGATATTGCCAGTTGATGGTAGTGAATATGAAGTCCATTTCGACGACTGGATGTTTCTGGTCGATGAGAAAACCATTATCAATAAAAGTGATATTATTAAATTTGGTATCACGGTTGCGCAAGTCACCTTGGTTATTGCTAAGCAGTCTGACTAAGTCATTGAATAGGCAAATCGACTAAGCATGAAAACAGACACAAAAATGGACTCATTAGAGTCCATTTTTCGTTTGCTCAACAGGCAATGTTAGCCTTTAAGTTTAGATGCGTCTGACTGTTTTTTATCGTAATACTCAAACGGAAACTGGTTACGAATTTGCTGGATTAAATTATCGCCAATATTGGCCGACACGTGTAAACGTACGTCACCAGATTTTTCAGCTCTGACTGTGCAAGTCAGTTTATTAGACTTGGCTATGGCACGACAATCACGTTCAAACTTCTCCGGTATTTTGCCCTTATGCTTGTTGAGCTTGCCATCTTTAAAATGCATCTCAAAAAGTGTTAACCCACGGCTACCACTAAAAATCAGTTTATAGGCCAGAAAAAATAATCCTGCAATTATCAGTATTTTTATGATGGTATCAGCCATAGTTCGCTCCTTTGTGCCGTATATTTAACGGTTGCTATAACAATAAGATACTCCCGTATGCCATGGATGCAATGCTATTTTATTGAAATCTATGCGCAAGATCTAAGTTATATCGCGTCTATAAGGCATCATTTGTTTATTGATCAGTTTTTGTCATATCATTTTTTTGTCATATAAGTGCTTTAGATTAACGGTTCATTGATTGACTCAAATTAATTGAATGTGTGTTTCTTTTTTTTTGAAACAAAATTTCTTTTAAATCAAATAAAAGCACAACCGACATGTGTTTGACGCTTTTTTAGGCGGGTTTACTGTGTAAATACTGCTTCCTAAATTAGTTTGATGTGCTACATTAATGTACTGCATGAGCGCATGTAAACGGATGTATAACCTATTTAAGGACTAAAAATGCCATTATCTAATGCTGATCGTTGGGCCGAAATTTGTGAGATTCAATCATCACTGATGCGTAATTTAGCCAGCCAGTTTCCACAACGAAACGAGCAATTACAAAATCTTGCAGATGGTTGGCAAGGCGTTAAAAAACAAGCCCAAGGGCAGCCGCTAACAGGTTTAACGACTAAGTAATTTCCGTTTTTGCTTTTATTGTATCGCTACTATTTTTCGTTAAATATTAGTCATAAAAAAACCGCCATTGGCGGTTTTTTTGTTTTTAAGACTTACTTGTAGTGATGGGTACTGATTAACTCAACTCGGCTTAGAACGCGTAACTAACGCTCGCTAATAAAGTACCGGTGTTTTTATATAGATCAGAACTTACTTCATTATCACCATCAATGTCGGTGTCTAAATACGCAACCGATATGGCAAAACCTGATACTTCTGTTGATACACCAATAGAGTAGTCTGAATAGCTGTCAAAGCCTTCTCCGTCATCAATGGCGTCGCCAAAATTGTAACCATAGTGCAAATCTAGGCTCCAGTTTTCAGCAAACTCCCAGCCATAATTGATTTCAGTGTAATGTAGGTCAAGATCGCTGCCACTATAATCATTAGTAAACCAGTAAGCGGCTCTAAAACCACTAAAGTCGATACCTGCGCTGACTTCTAGATAGTCAAAATCACTTTCTCCAGGGTAGTTATAACGGTACAAGGTTAAGTCATAGCTAGTGTCATCGTTAATTTCACCGTAATAACCAGCATACAAATCAATCTCTACATCTGGGCCATTGTATTCAGGCTCATCAAAATCAATGGTACTTGCCCAAGCACCAACGAAAAATCCGCTATCATGGCTCCAGTCAATATTACCTTGTAGGGCGGGATCTGCTGCGCTTTGTGACACACCTCTGAAGCGATAGTCGTTGGTTACAGTGATTGCACCAGAGACTTCTGCCGTAGCGAGTGGAGCCAGTAGGGTAGCTGATAATGTTAATCCCGTTAACAGTGCAATTCGCGTTCTTTTTAATGTGTTCGACACGATATTATCTCCATTTACATAAAATACAGTGGTTGGTAATTAGGTACTCAACGACTGCGAATGCCACTTATCAGACCTAAAATCGTAACGATTTTGTCTGTACCGCATGGCGGTTAAACACTATGTTTGCTCAAGCTGTTGTTCAAACATAACGTAGATTTTTTTACAATGATTGACGACTTCCCATGTACCGGTAAACCCTGCCGGAATAACAAATTTATCACCGGCATTGACGGTTAAGCTTTTGCCTTGGCTGTCGGTGATAATGCTACAGCCTTCGAGAATATCGCAATACTCATATTCGCTATAATTGATATTCCAACTGCCCGGTTCACTTTGCCAAACACCAACATTAAACTGCTTGCATGGGCTTTCGAAATGGTTTTGCACTGACTGCAGTGGATCGCCTGTAAGCAGTTTTTCATCTGTTAAGTGATACGACTCAACCGCGGTTGATTGGCTACTAAAAAGCGTAATATCATTAATATGCTTCATTGTGGGTATCACTTATTTCATGGTCGGCATAATAAATGCCGAAGGTTCATTAGTGTCGCTTTTAGCTTGTGGCCAGCGAGCGGTAATGGCTTTGCGCTTGGTATAAAAGCGAACGCCATCGGGTCCATGCATGTGCAGCGGGCCAAATAGCGAACGTTTCCAACCGCCAAAGCTATGAAATGCCATTGGCACCGGAATCGGCACATTAACGCCAACCATGCCCACTTCAACATGGTGACAAAAGTGACGAGCTACTTGGCCACTTTGAGTAAAAATAGCGGTGCCATTACCAAATTCGTGTTGGTTAATCAGCGTCAATGCATCGGCATAGTTGTCGACGCGGACGATGGCTAACACAGGACCAAAAATTTCTTGTTGGTAAATGCTCATCTGCGGAGTCACATGGTCAAATAAGCACGCACCTAAAAAGTAACCCTGCTGGTGGTCTTGAATATTGATGTCTCGGCCATCAACGACTAATGTTGCACCTTCTTTGACACCGGCTTCGACATAATCGCGTACTTTAGCTAAATGCTGGGCCGAAATTAACGGTCCCATGTCCATTTCAGGGGTAATACCGCTGCCAATTTTTAAGGCACTAATTTGCGGTAATAATGCCTCGACTAATTTGTCACCCACATCGCCGACCGCTAATACCACCGAAATAGCCATACAGCGTTCACCTGCACTACCATATGCTGCACCCATTAATGCATTGACGGCTTGATCTAAGTCAGCATCTGGCATTAATAGCATGTGATTTTTAGCTCCGCCCAATGCTTGCACGCGTTTACCGTGAGCAGAGGCGGTGCTGTAAATGTATTCGGCAATCGGGGTTGAGCCAACAAAACTAATTGCGTGAACATCGGGATGAGTTAATAAAGCATCAACGGCTTCTTTATCGCCATTAATCACGTTAAACACGCCATTTGGTAGGCCTGCTTGCGTCAGTAATTCGGCAATGAACATCACTGCGCTTGGATCTTTTTCAGACGGCTTCATGATAAAAGTATTACCGCAGGCTATTGCGATAGGGAACATCCACATTGGCACCATAACAGGAAAATTAAACGGTGAAATACCGGCGACGACACCCAACGATTGGTTAACAGACCATGAATCAACGCCACCACCCACTTGTTGAGTATGCTCTCCTTTGAGTAAATGCGGGATGCCGCAAGCAAACTCAACAACTTCAAGTCCTCGGGTAATTTCACCTTTAGCATCATCTAACACTTTGCCATGTTCAAGAGTGATGAGTTGGGCCAATTTATCAATATTTTGCTCTACTAACGTTTTAAACTTGAATAATACCCGAGCACGGTTAAGTGGCGTCACTTGCGACCAACTCTGATAAGCGTTTTTGGCAACCGCTACCGTTAAGCTCACTTCATCGTGACTCGCCAAAGATACTTGGCCACGCATTTCCCCCGTAGCAGGATCATAAATGGTTTGATTACGTTGGCTGGCTGGGGTGTGTTGCCCATCGACAAAATGAGTGATGTTAAGCATGAACTGGATCCTTTTAAGCAAAATATGTATTTAGAAAACATTAACCAACAGCATTAATTGCATCGGTAATGTGATTAACCATGTCGTCGATTTGTGATTTTTCCACAATCAATGGCGGAGATAATGCAATAATGTCGGCCGTTGCCCGCACTAACGCGCCATGCCTAAAGCAATGATCAAAAATGTCATAACCTCGTTTACCCACGCCTTTATCACTTGGTGCCAGTTGAATACCTGCAACTAAACCGGTATTACGAATATCAATGACGTTTGGTAAGCCTTTAAGGCTGTGAACCGCTTGCTCGAAATAAGATTCAAGCCCTTTTGCGCGTTCAAATAATTGTTCATCTTCATATATAGACAGGGTAGCAAGTGCTGAGGCCGCCGCGACCGGATGACCGGAATAGGTATAACCATGGAAAAATTCTATTAATTCATCAGGACCATGCATACAGGTGTCGTGAATGGTATTACTAACAAATACCGCGCCCATTGGAATTGCACCATTATTAATGGCTTTGGCTGTGGTGATCATGTCTGGGGTAACTTGCCAGCGCTCGCTGGCAAAGGCGGCACCGACTCGGCCAAAACCTGTGATCACTTCATCGAATATTAATAAAATTCCGTGCTTTTGGGTGATTTCGCGTAACCGCGTTAAGTATCCATCTGGCGGTAAAATAACCCCTGCAGAACCAGACATTGGTTCAACAATGACCGCAGCAATGTTCTCGGCGCCATGTAAGGTAATAAGTTGCTCAAGCACTTCGGCTTTATCCAAACCGTGTGGCGGTAAGCCGTGGCTAAAAGCATTATTAGCAATATCGAGCGTGTGAGGTAAGTGATCAACACCTTGGAGTAATTGTTGGCTGAATGTTTTGCGATTATTGCTGATCCCACCAACTGAAATCCCGCCGAAACCGACACCATGGTAACCAAGCTCGCGGCCGATAAACCGAGTACGAGTGGCTTGGCCATTGGCGCGATGATAGCAAAGCGCCATTTTTAGGGCGGTGTCTACCGATTCTGAACCAGAATTAGTAAAAAATACCTGATCCAATCCGTCAGGGCTCAGCTGACTGAGTTTATGCGCTAATTCAAATGCGAGCGGATGGCCCATTTGAAAAGACGGTGCATAATCCATTTGGCTAATTTGTTGGCTTACCGCTTGGGAAATTTCTTGGCGGCCGTGGCCTGCATTACAACACCATAAGCCGGCAGTAGCATCGAGTACTTTATTGCCTTCAATATCGGTGTAATACATTCCTTGTGCCGAAACCAAAAGCCGAGGATTAGTCTTAAATTGCTTATTGGCAGTAAACGGCATCCAAAAATGTGCCATGTTCGGCAATGTTTGCGATGAATCGCCAGTTCCATTTTGCTTATATTTGCTCATAAATTGACTCTACATTGATAGCTACAATTACTAGGGATTCATCTCAAATTGATTAAATAATGAGTGACGAATATTCGCTATGCTATGTCAAAAATAATGAACGTTAAAGTGTTTTGTGCATTTATTTAAACTAAATGTGCCTATTTTGTAAAATATATTGAAAATATCTTGCTGTTGAGCATAATCAGGTGACAATATTCATCAAGGTTATTGTGTCGATAATCCATTTTATGTGGCACACATTTTAGGTTTAGCACCTGTTTTTTAGCGTAGCTTGGTGCTTATCAATCCATTTATTATTTCGAGGTCACAATGAGTACTCCAACAAGTCGTAGCGATTGGGAAGCATTAGCAGCAAGTCTAAAAATTACTGGGCAAGCTTTCATTAATGGTCAATATCAAGGTGCCGCTTCTGGTGATACATTTGACTGTATCAGCCCTATTGATGGCCAAGTATTGGCTAAAGTGGCTAGCTGTGATTTAGCCGATGCTAACCTTGCTGTCGCGAATGCGCGTGAAGTGTTTGAAGCGGGTACTTGGTCAATGTTACCGCCAGTAAAGCGCAAGCAAGTAATGATTAAGTTTGCTGATTTACTTGAAGAAAATGCCGATGAATTGGCATTACTTGAAACCCTAGATATGGGTAAACCAATTCAACACTCCAAAGGCGTTGATGTGGTCGGTGCTGCCCGTGCTATACGTTGGTATGGTGAAGCGATAGATAAAATTTATGATGAAATTGCTCCTACTGCTCATAATGAAATAGGCATGATCACCCGTGAACCCGTAGGTGTGGTTGCAGCCATTGTGCCATGGAATTTCCCAATGATTATGGCATGTTGGAAGCTTGGGCCTTCACTCGCCACGGGTAATAGTGTGATTTTAAAGCCATCTGAAAAATCACCACTTACGGCTATTCGCATGGCGCAATTAGCGATTGAAGCGGGTATTCCGGCAGGGGTATTAAACGTATTACCAGGCTATGGTCATACAGTTGGTAAAGCGTTGGCACTGCACATGGATGTCGATACTTTAGTATTCACTGGTTCAACTAAAATTGCTAAGCAGTTAATGATTTACGCAGGCGAGTCGAACATGAAGCGCGTGTGGTTAGAAGCGGGCGGTAAGAGCCCTAATATTGTGTTTAATGACGCGCCAGATTTAAAAGCAGCTGCAGAAGCCGCCGCAGTAGCCATTGCTTTTAACCAAGGCGAAGTGTGCACTGCGGGTTCTCGTTTATTGGTTGAGTCAGGTGTAAAAGATGAGTTAATCAAGCTTATTGTTGAAGAAATGCAAGGATGGCAACCAGGGCATCCGCTTGATCCTAAAACAACCTGCGGTGCAATGGTTGATCAACAGCAACTGACTAACGTGCTTAATTACATTAAAGCCGGTAGTGAGCAAGGTGCTACCTTGGTTGATGGTGGTAAACAAGTGATGGCAGAAACTGGCGGCATGTATGTACAACCTACCATTTTTAGCAATGTTAGAAATGACATGACCATTGCCAGCGAAGAAATTTTTGGCCCTGTGTTATCGGTTATCGAGTTTGATGGTATGGAACAAGCCGTCAAGATAGCCAACGACACTATGTATGGTTTAGCGGCAGGTGTGTGGACATCAAACTTAAGCAAAGCTCACAAAACGGCCAAAGCGCTACGCAGCGGTATGGTGTGGATTAATCATTATGATGGCGGCGACATGACAGCTCCGTTTGGTGGTTATAAACAGTCTGGTAATGGCCGAGATAAATCATTACATGCATTTGATAAGTACACCGAAATCAAAGCAACTTGGATAGCCCTATAACAGGCATTTTAATGTAGATTAATAACAAGCCCTTTAGCGATAAAGGGCTTTTTTATTGGTCATCTCCGCGCTGGATAATTCATAGCAACGACTCAAATTTTGTTTAACAAGTGCATCTATATTGCTGACGCCTTAATGCGAGCGGAGGTTAAGCAAAATTAACGCTAAAATGCTAACTATTCATTGTAGACTCAAAGGCATTATTACCTCAACATGTCATACACGGATGAATACAGATGACCCATAAGACCTTCTCTCGTTTAGCTATTATTGCTGCTGGTGGCTTTTTTGGTTTTATTTTGTGGATTATTTACCTCGCCAATACTGGCAGTCAAAGTGTGTTTTTCGATGTAATAAAACATGTTCCCTATGGTGACAAGATTTGTCACATGTTGTTATTCGGGTTATTAACTTTTGTGGCCAATTTAGCGCTGCAGAGTCGTCATTTTTGTATCGGGCGTCTTCCGCTTTATTACGGCACTGTGTTAGTGTCGATATTCGTCCTGAGTGAAGAAATCAGCCAGGGCTTTATCCCATCAAGAACATTAGACATCATCGATTTAGTTGCCGATGCTGTAGGTATAATTTTATTCAGTTATTTAAGTGGGTTAACTCAGCGTTATATAGACAATCATCATGAGAGTATTCGTGTGAGTTAGCATCAATATTTTCCATCAATATTTGCCATCAATTGTAAGAGAGGTTTAATGTGAATTTTCCTTTAGTGACCACCGATTGGTTAGCGCAACACTTAGAAGACCCAGATCTTGTATTACTAGATGCCAGCATAGAAATTGTGCTGGGAAAAGAGCCACTTGTTTATGATGAGCTTTACGTTATTCCTGGTGCATTATCGTGCCAAATAGATAAACTTTTCTTCAATCATCAATCTCCACAAACTCACGCTATGCCCACGGAAGATCAATTTACTGTTGCAGCTAAATCATTAGGCGTAAGCCATAACAGCACTGTAGTTATTTACGATGACCAAGGCATTTATTCTGCACCGCGTGCGTGGTGGACCTTTAAAGCAATGGGGTTTGATAAAGTATTTGTACTCGATGGCGGTTTACCACTGTGGCGCAGTGAAGGGCGAGACACAGTACGTCAATTTGCGACAGCAGCTGACTCAGGTGATATCAAAGGCCGCCTACAGCAATACAAGGTGTGCGACACTGAGTTTGTGTTAACCCATCTTGGCCATGCCAAAGTTGATATTATTGATGCGCGAGCAGCTGGGCGGTTTAATGGCACTACCCCTGAACCTCGTGTTGGCATGCGCGGCGGTCATATTCCTGGTTCACTCAACTTGCCTTTTGCACAAGTATTAAACGGTTTTAAAATGAAATCTATCCGTGAATTGCATACAATTTTCGCTAGCTTAGATACCAGTAATAATGCCCAACGGGTGTTTAGCTGCGGTTCAGGAATTACCGCCTGTATTTTGATTCTGGCTTCGTATGTAGCAGGGCACCATCAAGCGGCTTTATATGATGGTTCTTGGGCGGTATGGGGCGGAGATGCTGCGCTTCCTATAGAGTAGGGCCAATTGAATAATTGGTGGGTATTTTTTGTTTTATGGCCTACGGCCACTAACGTCGTGGCGCTTCACCCACACCAAACCAAGAGGAAACCAACGGCTGTTCCCTCTTTATTTTCTATAAAAGAATTGGCCCCGCCGCCACAACAAAATTATCCCATTTGATTTAAAAAATAGATGTGATAATTTCGCGACGTGGTCAGATCCAGCTTTTAACTTCATCTTAGTGTTCTTCGGCCTTATTCGAAAATGCTAACGCTTCAGATGGGGCGTCCCTTCCCCTCCAAAGCTAGCTGGCCGTCCATGGCCAGCTCACGTCATTTTCTTCAACGGCCTCAAGTTCAGAGTTGAATTTGGGCATGACTAATTCGTTTCGGACACAAAAGTGGCTTAAAACTTATCTTTTTATAAAAGTTTATGCGGACCCAATTAAATTCCCAGCTTTTAACTTCGTCTGAGTGTTCTTCGGCCAACTCTTTATGATAAAGAATGAAAATGCTAACGCTTCACATAGGGAGTCTGATGTGAATGGATTCACAAATGTCGTGATGGCATGGTCAATGATGTTCCCTACATCATTATGACATTTCCAATATCCATATAGGTCAGATGTGCGAGAAAGGCCATGTCAGGCTCACGCATTCTTTTATAACACGCATTCCTTTATAAAGAGTCCTAAACGTCCTCAATCAAGCTGAAACCGGATGGTTAAAGTAGCAAAATAATCTTAAAGCTATATAGTCCAACGACCTGCAATGAGAAGTCTCTGGCGATAATGTTCAGTTAGAGTCTGATTAATCAATATCATCGAGGAATTGAAATTATTTACTTGTTAATAATGAGCTTGTTATGCTAATTTTTTGCGAACTCAACATCATGATGGAATATGAATGTATTATCTACTGCTAGCCATGCTGCTAACCTTAACTGGTTGCGCAAGTAAACAACCCTCTTTTAGTCTTGTTATCGACCCCTTATTGCCCTCTGTCATTAATTATAGCGGTGAAATTGATCCAGATAATGTTGCCGCTTTTGAACAAGGCATAGCAAATAGTCCAACTCAAATAACCTCATTGGTTATTAACAGTGGTGGGGGAGATGTACTTGCTGGCATACGATTAGGTGAGTTGGTATATCAGCACAAATTAAAGGTTACAGTTGATAAAGTCTGTGCATCATCGTGTGCTAATTATGTTGTAACCGCCAGTGATGAAGTGACTATAAAACAAGATGCCCTGTTAGGTTGGCATGGTGGGGTGTTACAACCACTATTATACGGCTCGGAAGACTTCCATAAGTACAACAAAAGTATGGTTGAATATATTATGGCGTGGGCAGAGGCCGAGCGCGTCTTTTTTGACATGGTTAAGGTTAATCAAGCTGTCACGGTATTGGGGATGATGCCCGGTTTAAAAGGTAAACGAAACACGCCATTATTTAGTTATGATCAACAGACGTTAAAGGCGTTAGGTTTACATATTACTTTTGAAGACAAGCAAGCAACAGTTTCTAAAACCGGCGAAGAAATTGTACAAATATTTAGCTTAAGCCCTGAAGTATTAGACACTTTACTGCTGCAGCATGCACAAAGGTTAAAGCAATTGTAATTAAGTTAGCTTGTCTTTTAAGCGATGGCCTGCCGCCACTAACGCTTAAGATCGCAAGGTTCCACCCTGCACAGGCCTAGAGGGGATCAACAGCCCCCCTCTTTATTCTTTATTAAAGAATTGGCCCCTGCCGTTCCGGCAACATTTTCGCTATTTAACCAAACAACAGCAGCGAAAAAGATTGCGACGGAAATTGATCCATCTTCTGACCGTGTTTTAGCCTGCTTCAGCCTTATTCGAAAATGCCTCAAGTTCAGACTTGAATTTAGGCATTTGAAAGCAAGATACATAACTCATTTATGCCCCTTTTAGTCTTAGCGTTAAAACTCACACATTATCCAGTAACAGCATTTTGACTAAATTTATCTAATTTATAAATACTTGTTTGCGGTGTTTTTTGGTCAATGCCATCCCGAGGAGAAAGACCATATCAATCGTAAGCTGATAGAATAAGTTCTCAGATTTAAACAGGTAGTAAAAGTTGAAAATTTTAGTTACAGGATCTGCTGGTCGAGTAGGACGTGCAATTTATATAAAATTGATGAAGACTCACAACGTAGTCGGGATAGATAAGACACCTTGCTCGACAGCCGACTATGTTGGGGACATTCGTGATATTAATCTGTTAACTGAGGCTATAGAGAATGTGGATGTCATTGTGCATACTGCTGCATTGCATGCACCGCATGTTGGTTTAGTATCAGACCAAGAATTCGAAAGTATCAACATAAAAGCAACGGAGCGACTAGCACTATTAGCAGTCAAACAAGGAGTTAAACACTTTGTATTTACGAGTACAACAGCTCTCTATGGCTTTTCTTCAACACCTGATGGCGTTGCTGGTTGGGTCAATGAAACTATTATTCCAAGACCTAAAACCATTTACCACAAATCCAAGATAGAAGCAGAGCGGGTTTTGGAAAATATTTCAAACTTGTTTAATTTACCTATCACTGTACTTCAAATGTCTCGTTGCTTTCCTGAACCAGCAAATCTAATGGCCCTCTATCGTCTTACTCGTGGTATTGATGCTCGAGATGTAGCGAATGCTCATGCTTGCGCCATCGAAAAGCGTCTTTTAGGATTCAGGCGTTACATCATTTCGGGAAAAACACCATTTAATCAAAAGTGTTGCGAACAGCTCTATCTAAATGGAGATGATTTAGTAAAAGAATATGCCCCGAAGCTTGCGAAAGATTTCGCTGATAGAGCTTGGAAGTTACCTAGATGTCTCGACCGAGTTTATGACTCAAGTTTGGCACAATTAGAACTAGGATGGCTGCCGAAATATGGTTACGAAAGTGTATTAGATATGCTGGATAATGATTTCGCAGAAGTGCTTCCAGCAACGAGTATTTTCTAACAAAATTTAGTATTTAAAGATACTTTTCATAATCTAAACTTAATGCGTTAGAGTATTAAATCTAAATCGTTTATGTCCAAAAACGATTTGTTCTTAGCTTTCAAATGCCCAAATTCAACTCTGAACTTGAGGCCGTTGAAGAAAATGGCGTGAGTCCAGACATGGATGTCTGGCTAGCTTTCGAGGGGAAGGGACGCCCCATTGGAAGCGTTAGCATTTTCGAATAAGGCCGAGGCATGCTACAAATGAAGTCCAAAGCTGGATCAATCCCCATGGCGACCTTTTCGCTGTTTGAAAATGTTGCGGGGCGGCTGGGAGTTCCAAGAGGGAACAGCCGTTGGTTTCCTCTTGGTCTGGTGTGGGTGAAGCGCCACGACGTTAGTGGCCGCAGGC
>NZ_JACJEU010000047.1:0-15023 GCF_014164215.1 Shewanella sp. SG44-2 | reverse complement strand
AGGACAGCTTCGCTGCTAAGATTCTAGGACAGCTTCGCTGCTAAGATTCTAGGACAGCTTCGCTGCTAAGATTCTAGGACAGCTTCGCTGCTGAGATTTTATAGCTTCTAGCAGCGTAGCGCTCTAGTTTCTAGGATTTTTCGGGTAAATGGTCTGACCCCTTAAGCATAAATTTCAGTTATGCTCTGGGCTTGAGCGTTTTAAACAAAGCGGTGTTCTTTTGTCGGTATGCTGATAACTAGACATGGCTTGTATGATTTGATAAAGTGCGCTCTCTCATATTAATTGGTAAGACCAATTGACAATTGCTTGTTTAGGGAGCAGAGCGCTACATGGCTTATATTAAGATTAACCAGCCAAAAATTTCTGATGTGATCATGGAGCAATTGGAGCGGATGATCCTTGAAGGCAGTTTGCAGCCTGGTCAGAAACTACCTCCTGAACGCGAACTCGCGGTACAATTTGAAGTGTCTCGTCCTTCATTACGTGAAGCGATTCAAAAATTAGAAGCTAAAGGGTTGCTCATGCGTCGTCAAGGCGGTGGCACCTATGTTAAAGAACAACTGTGGCAAAGTCTTGCCGATCCTATCGTTGAATTAATGCATAACGACTCAGAAAGTCAGTATGACTTACTCGAATTCCGTCACGCCACAGAAGGCATGATGGCGTATTATGCTGCGCTGCGCGGCACCGATGCGGATATGCAGAATATTCAAAAACGAATTATTGAAGTAGAAGCAGCGACGAATGTGGAGGCCAAAGCTGCTGCCATTGTACGTTTTTATCGTGCGGTTGCTGAGGCGTCACACAATGTTGCTATGTTGCATTTAGTATTAAGTTTAACCCCTGTGCTGCACAAAAATGTTGCACAAAATTTGGAGCTTTTAAGCATACGCGAAGAAGCTTCCACCATGGCAAATGATCACAGACGCGCGTTACTGGCTGCGATTATACGCCGGGACCCAGACGCTGCACGTGAAGCTTCGAATGAGCATTTAAGCTACATCGAAGAAGTCATGTTGTCAGTAAGAGAAGAAGACAGTCGGTTGCAACGTAGTTTGCGCCGTTTAAAGAGCGGCGTGTAACACTTGTCACTTTGAATAAGAATACACTTTTGCTGTGTCAACAAGCAGCAAAAAGCCGAAATATAATCCGTATATAGAGAAGGACTGCGAGATGTCTGAAGATATGCTTCAAGATTTAGACCCATCAGAAACTCAAGAGTGGGTTGATGCTCTACAAGCTGTGTTAGAGCAAGAAGGGCCTGAACGTGCACACTTTTTACTCGAAAAATTAATCGACAAAGCTCGCCGTAACGGTACTCACTTACCGTATAACGCGACTACTGCGTATTTAAACACGATTCCAGCAGGCCAAGAGCCAAACATGCCTGGCAACCAAGAAATGGAACGCCGTATTCGGGCGATTATTCGCTGGAATGCATTGGCGATGGTGTTACGCGGTTCTAAGAAAGATTTAGAGCTTGGTGGCCATATCTCAAGTTTCGCGTCTAGTGCGACAATTTACGATGTGTGTTTTAACCATTTCTTCCGTGCGCCTAACGAGCATGACGGTGGTGATTTGGTGTATTTCCAAGGCCATATCGCACCCGGTATTTATGCGCGTTCGTTCCTTGAAGGCCGTATTACTGAAGACCAAATGGCCAACTTCCGTCAAGAAGTTGATGGCAAAGGTCTTTCTTCGTACCCACACCCTAAGTTAATGCCTACTTACTGGCAGTTCCCGACGGTATCGATGGGTCTAGGTCCTATTCAAGCGATTTACCAAGCGCGTTATTTGAAGTATTTAACTGACCGTGGTTTAAAAGATTGCTCTAAGCAGACTGTTTACTGTTTCTTAGGTGACGGTGAGTGTGATGAGCCAGAAGCATTAGGTGCTATTGGTTTAGCTGCACGTGAAGAATTAGATAACTTAGTATTTATCGTTAACTGTAACTTACAGCGTCTTGATGGTCCTGTTCGTGGTAACGGTAAAATTATCCAAGAACTTGAAGGCGAATTCCGCGGCGCAGGCTGGGAAGTGGTTAAAGTGATTTGGGGACGCTATTGGGATCCGTTATTGGCTCGTGATACTAGCGGTAAATTATTGCAGTTAATGGAAGAAACCGTAGACGGTGAATACCAAAACTGTAAAGCCAAAGGCGGCGCGTATACGCGTGAGCATTTCTTTGGTAAGTACCCAGAAACTGCCGAAATGGTTGCTAACATGTCAGATGATGACATTTGGCGTTTAAACCGTGGTGGTCATGATCCTGTTAAAGTTTACGCTGCACTTGAACATGCACAAAAAACCAAAGGTCGCCCAACCGTTATTTTAGCTAAAACAGTTAAAGGTTACGGTTTAGGTGATGCAGGCGAAGGTAAAAACATCGCTCACAACGTGAAGAAGATGGGCGCTGAGTCTATTCGTTACTTCCGCGATCGTTTCAATATCCCGATCCCTGATGACCAGCTAGAAGATTTGCCTTTCTATCATCCAGGTCCAGACTCTGAAGAAGTGAAATACTTAAAGAGTCGCCGTGAAGCATTATTAGGTTATTTACCGCAACGCCGTGAAAAATTCACTGAAGAGTTAGAAATTCCTTCATTGAAAATTTTTGATTCGATTTTAAAAGGCTCTAATGGCCGTGAAATCTCGTCAACGATGGCGTTTGTACGAGTATTAACTGCGTTATTGAAAGACAAAGGTATTGGCAAGCGTATTGTGCCGATTATTCCTGATGAAGCGCGTACTTTTGGTATGGAAGGTTTATTCCGTCAAGTGGGTATTTATGCTCACGAAGGCCAAAAATATATTCCACAAGATTCTGATCAAGTGGCGTACTACCGTGAAGATAAAACCGGTCAGGTTTTACAAGAAGGTATTAACGAATTAGGCGCAATGTCATCTTGGGTATCAGCTGCAACCAGCTACTCAGTCAATAACATGCCAACAATTCCGTTTTACATCTACTACTCTATGTTCGGTTTCCAACGTATTGGTGACATGGCATGGGCTGCTGGCGACATGCGCGCACGTGGTTTCTTAGTCGGTGGAACTTCAGGTCGTACAACATTGAACGGCGAAGGTTTACAGCATCAAGATGGTCATAGTCACGTATTAGCTAATACTATTCCAAACTGTATCTCTTACGATCCAACTTACGGTTATGAAATTGCGGTTGTAGTGCAAGATGGTATTCGTCGTATGTATGGCGAAAATCAAGAAGATATCTTCTACTACCTAACCACAATGAACGAAAACTATGTTCAGCCAGAAATGCCAGCCGGTGCCGAAGAAGGTATTGTCAAAGGTATTTACAAGCTTGAAACAGTTGCCGGTAGTGGTAAAGGTAAAGTGCAGTTAATGGGTTGCGGTACGATACTTGAAGAAGTGCGTAAAGCTGCACAAGCATTAGCAAAAGACTTTGGCGTAAGCGCTGACGTATTCAGTGTGACTAGCTTTAACGAGTTAACTCGTGACGGCCAAGCTGCTGAACGTTGGAACATGTTGCATCCAACAGCTGAACCTAAGCAAGCGTATATTAGCCAAGTATTATCTGCAGACGCGCCAGCGATTGTGGCTACTGACTATATGAAGATATACGGCGAGCAATTACGTGCTTTCGTACCGACAGACTATAAAGTACTTGGTACTGATGGTTTTGGTCGCAGCGATAGCCGCGCAAACTTACGTCATCACTTTGAAGTAGATGCTAAGTTTATTGTTATTGCGGCACTGAAGTCTCTTGTTGAGCGTAATGAAATGCCTGTTGATGTGTTGACTAAAGCCATCGCTGAATATGGTATTGATGCTGACAAGATTAACCCACAGTTCGCGTAAGGGGATACAAAATGGCTGAATTAAAAGAAGTTTTGGTTCCTAACATCGATACTGATGCAGTACAGGTTATTGAAATTTGTGCTGCGGTTGGTGATTATCTTGAAAAAGAAGCATCAATCATTACAGTTGAAAGTGATAAAGCGACCATGGACATTCCAGCACCTTTTGCTGGTACGTTAGCAGAATTAAAAATCGCTGTCGGTGATACCGTTTCTGAAGGTACCTTAATTGCAATGATGAGTGCAGCTAACGCTGCACCGGCTAAAGCCGAAGCAGCTGCGCCAGCACCTAAAGCTGAAGCGCCAGTGGCACAAGCTGCAGCTCCTGCACCAGTGACGCCAGTTGCCGCACCAAGTGTTGGTAGCTCGGAAGTCATTGAAGTTAAAGTACCTGACATCGGTGGAGATACTGACGTGTCGGTCATCGAAGTATTAGTTGCTGTTGGCGATAGCATTGACGTTGATACGGGATTAATTACCTTAGAAACCGATAAAGCAACCATGGACGTACCGTCACCTAAAGCGGGTGTGGTTAAATCAGTGACTGTAGCCGTTGGCGACAAAGTGTCTGAAGGTTCATTGGTTATCACGCTAGAAGTCGCCGGTTCTGCACCTGTTGCATCTGCGCCACAAGCTGCCGCTCCGGTAGCACAAGCAGCTCAGGCTCCTGCAGCACCAGCCGCAACGACAACTCAAGTACAAGAAATTCATGTGCCTGATATTGGCGACGCCAATGATGTTGATATTATCGAAGTGTTGGTTGCTGTTGGTGATGAAATCACTGCAGATCAAGGGTTAATTACCCTTGAAACAGACAAAGCGACAATGGAAGTACCAGCACCATTTGCCGGTAAACTTGTGTCGTTAACGGTTAAAGTGGGCGATAAAGTGTCTCAAGGTAGCTTAATTGCGACTATTGAAACCACTAGCTCAGCACCAGTGGCACAAGCTGCACCGACTCAAGCAGAGCCTGCTGCAGCGGCAGCCGCACCAACGATGGCTGCCAATCGTCCATCAACTCCACCAGTGCCGTTTCACCCAAGTGCTGCTGTTACTGCGTCAACCGGCGTTGTTCATGCATCGCCTGCGGTACGTCGCTTAGCGCGTGAGTTTGGTGTTGATTTAACCAAGGTTTCTGGTACTGGCCGTAAAGCGCGTATTTTGAAAGAAGACGTGCAAGCGTTTGTGAAATACGAATTATCACGCCCTAAAGCAACTGCTGCTACAGCGGTTTCTGGTGATGCTGGTGGCTTAAACGTAATTGCAGCGCCTAAAGTTGATTTCAGTAAGTTTGGTGAAGTGGAAGAAATACCACTAAGCCGTATCCAGAAAATATCTGGTCCTAACTTACATCGCAACTGGGTAACCATTCCACATGTTACTCAGTTTGACGAAGCTGATATCACTGAGATGGAAGCATTCCGTAAGCAGCAGAACGACCTTGCTGCTAAGAAGAAAGCGGATTACAAGATCACTCCATTAGTGTTCATGATGAAAGCCGTCGCCAAAGCATTAGCTGAGTTCCCAGTATTTAACTCTAGTTTGAGTGCTGATGGTGAGTCGCTTATTCAGAAGAAGTACTTCCACATTGGTGTTGCTGTTGATACACCAAACGGCCTAATGGTTCCGGTTGTACGTGACGTTGATAAGAAAGGCATTGTTGAATTGTCGCGTGAGTTAACTGACATTTCTATCCGTGCTCGTGACGGCAAACTTAAGTCTGCTGACATGCAAGGTAGCTGTTTTACTATTTCAAGTTTAGGTGGCATTGGCGGTACGGCATTTACGCCGATTGTTAACTACCCAGACGTGGCGATTTTAGGTGTATCAAAATCTGAGATTAAGCCAAAGTGGAACGGTAAAGAGTTTGAACCTAAATTAATGTTGCCGTTATCGTTGTCATATGACCATCGCGTTATTGATGGCGCAATGGCTGCACGCTTTAGTGTGACCTTGTCTGCGATACTATCAGACATTCGTACATTGATTTTGTAAACTAAAAGGTCGCTCATATGAGCGACCTTTTTATTGTGATCGGTTTCAAACAAATTGATTTGAGTATAAAATGCGCCCATCCCAATTTTTTAGTCCACAATTGAAAGAAATTGGAAGTGAAACGTAAGTTTCAAGCTGGCGACATCGACATTTGGGCCGATCCGTCTTTCACACGGAATGAACAAGATTAGAGGAAATCATGAGCAACGAAATCAAAACTCAAGTAGTCGTACTAGGAGCAGGCCCAGCAGGTTATTCTGCGGCGTTTCGTGCTGCTGACTTAGGCTTAGACACCATAATTGTTGAGCGTTTCAGTACCCTTGGTGGTGTGTGTCTGAATGTTGGCTGTATCCCTTCAAAAGCACTATTGCACGTAGCAAAAGTCATTGAAGAAGCCAAAGCTGTTGCTGACCATGGTGTTGTTTTTGGTGAGCCAAAGATTGATTTAGACAAATTACGTGGTTTTAAAAACAAAGTAATTAGCCAGTTAACGGGCGGATTAGGCGGAATGTCTAAAATGCGTAAAGTTAACGTGGTTAATGGTTTTGGTATATTTACTGGTCCTAATAGCTTAGAAGTCACTGCTGAAGATGGCACTGTGACCGTTGTTCAGTTTGAACAAGCGATTATTGCTGCCGGTTCACGTCCAATTAAATTGCCATTTATTCCACATGAAGACCCACGTATTTGGGACTCAACTGATGCACTTGAACTGAAAGAAGTTCCTGGTAAGTTATTAGTAATGGGTGGCGGTATTATCGGTCTAGAAATGGGTACTGTGTATTCATCTTTAGGAAGCGAAATTGACGTGGTTGAAATGTTTGACCAAGTTATTCCTGCTGCAGATAAAGACGTTGTCCGTGTATTCACTAAGCAAATCAAGAAGAAGTTTAATCTTATTCTTGAAACTAAAGTGACCGCAGTTGAAGCAAAAGACGACGGTATTTACGTAACAATGGAAGGCAAGAAAGCACCTGCTGAACCTGTTCGTTACGATGCTGTTTTAGTGGCAATTGGTCGCTCACCAAATGGTAAGTCTCTTGCTGCTGAAAAAGCAGGTGTTAATGTTGATGAGCGCGGCTTTATCAATGTTGATAAGCAGTTACGTACTAACGTACCGCACATTTATGCTATTGGTGATATCGTTGGTCAACCTATGTTGGCTCATAAAGGTGTGCATGAAGGTCATGTTGCCGCTGAAGTTATTGCTGGTATGAAGCATTACTTTGACCCTAAAGTGATTCCTTCAATTGCTTATACTGACCCAGAAGTAGCATGGGTGGGTCTAACTGAGAAAGAAGCAAAAGAGCAAGGTGTTGCTTATGAAACTGCTACCTTCCCTTGGGCTGCTAGCGGCCGTGCAATTGCATCTGATTGCAGCGAAGGCATGACTAAGTTAATTTTCGACAAAGAAACTCATCGTATTATCGGTGGTGCTATTGTTGGTGTTAACGGTGGCGAATTATTAGGTGAAATTGGCCTAGCGATTGAGATGGGTTGTGATGCTGAAGATTTAGCATTAACGATCCATGCTCACCCGACTTTATATGAATCAATCGGTTTAGCTGCTGAAATGTATGAAGGTTCAATTACTGACTTACCTAACCCTAAAGCGGTTAAGAAGAAGTAATTTACGCTAACTAAATAGCCTTAAAAAAGCATTCCATTTCGGGATGCTTTTTTTTGTCTTTTTTTTGATATTTTAGGCTAGTCTTAATCATAACTGTTTGTAAGCCCTATTCAGTTATAGGGACATTTTGCAGCATGCCGATTTAGTCTGATTGAAAGTGAATCTAATTATGATTAGCTCGGGGGTGACTTTCCTATTAAAATAATGTTAAAACATTAATATTATTTATAAAAATCTCATTTTAATCGTCCAGAATAACGACAACAACCTATGTTGATTTTGGCGACAGAAAAAAATTATCACAACACCAAGATGATTAATGTGTGGATGACGATAAACCTGTTTTTACTACGTGTGGGGCTTGCCTGCATTTGATCACGTAAAGGATAAATTGAATTTATGACCAGAGCTGTATTGGTAAGCCTAGGCTGTTTTATATTATCCTTATTTACGGTATTACCTGCATGTAGTGCAGACATTGTTCAGCGAGTATTTAACGCTAAAGATGGTTTAGCTAATGCGACTATTCAAGACATTAGTTTTGACGGTTATGGTCACGTATGGCTGGCGACTCAACAAGGTCTTTATCGCGTTAGTAATAGTAAGGTAAGGCGCATTGATAAAGTGGGGTTTGACTCGGTACTTGATGATGAACTGATTACAACAGTCGTTAATTCTGGCCAAGACCATTTGCTTGTTGGTACTAATTCCTCGTTATATCTTTACAGTATTTTAGACAATCACTTCAGCTTATTGCTTAAACCTGAAGATAATGATGCGACTAATATCAATAACAGTATTCGCGTGGCGGCAACTCAGCGTCAGCTTGATGGACGGTTGCTGATGCTCGCTTACTCTGGCCAAGTGTATTATTTTGATGATGCTTCTCAGCAATTGTCTTTATCTCCAAGCCATTCATTAGACCACAATTTACCTTGGCGCAATGCGCTTGAGTTACACAACTCCCAGTATTTGTTTTCGACTAATCACGAACTTCAGCTTCACCAGGCCGATGGAACCTTCATTGGCACATTTCCGTGGTCTGATAAAAACGATTCCATCAGAAAGTTGTTCCAAGATAAACAACAAAGAGTGTGGATGCTGACATCGAAAGGGTTATTTAAGGTCGATATTGAGACGCTTACCGTGCAATCGGTGCCTGAAATCCCCTATTATGTTGATCAAATGGAACAAGATCTTAATGGTGATTTGTGGATTTCAAGCCGAGCAGGATTGATATTTTGGAGTCCAGAAAATAACAAATTAACCGTATATCGAGACGAGCTTAAGCAGCGAGCTAACATTGATTACATTCATGATATGGCGGTGGATTCTAATGGTTTATTGTGGGTTGGTGGCTCAGGTGATGGGTTGGCGGTGATTGCTGGTAAACCTCATTTTTTAATTGAAGATTATTCTAAAAAGCCACCCTATCAACTTGATAATGAAATGGTGTGGTCGGTATACAGCGAAGGCGATAAGGTGTGGCTAGGTACCGATGGTGGTTTGTCTGTAGTTAACACTCAGAACCAAACTTCAACCATGGTTATTCCCACAGGTTTTGCACTGAGCGACAGTATTTACCGGATTGAATCCTTGAACGCGGAGCATCTTGTGTTGGCCACTACCAGTGGCTTATATGTAGTCAATAAAAAGACTAATGTCAGTACCAATTTTGCTACATGGAGCGGTGGTAGCGAGTCACTAAACGATAGAATTGTTATTGGGATTTATCGTGATGAGCTAGACAAAGATGTTATTTGGTTTACCACCAATAAAGGTCTGTATTATTGGCAAGATGGTAATGCTGATTTAACGTTACAAGTTTTATCAGATGGACAGCAGTCATTGAGTAATACCTTTTATAAAGCTTTATTAAGGGATGATGCTGGGCATTTATGGATTAGTGGCGGTAAACATTTTGGCTATTTGACGACCTCTGGCGAATATATTTCTAAAGTGGATGTATTTGCTGATTTTACTAATGTCCCAACCATGAATAGTCTTATGCAAGTGTCACCGGGTGTTATCTGGTTAGGTACGTCCCAGCAAGGGATTTATCAATTCAATACTCAAACCGATGAGGTTATTTCGCTGGATCAACAGTGGAAGATCGATTGTAAAGTGGTGTTCTTTTTACAAGATACTGAAACAGATCATATCGTTGGCTGTGCCAGTGCCATTATTAAGGTTAATAAGGCGACAGGCAAAGTCAGTTCGTATAGCCATAAAGACGGTTTTATTTCCGATGAATTTAATGAGTCGGCAAAATTTTATGATCCTGCTAAAGGCTTTTTTGTAGGTACGCCAGACGGCGCAATGTTAATCGACCTCGATAAACTGGCGCCGCGCACTGTTAATGACAAAGTGATACTTGAATCTGTATCGGTGTTTTATGAAAACAATACCGAGGTTTATCTCATTCCAAGTCAATTGTCGCAAGTAGAACCCGGTGCCAGTTTAATTAGCTTTCAAATTGCCGTACTCGATTACCTTGATGATAAGCCGATGACCATACAGTATCGTTTGGTTAAAGATGGCGCAGACTCTGGCAATTACGTGCTATTAGAGGGCCAGTCACAGATTAATATTACCGGTTTAAGCGCTGGGGCGTATGCACTTGAGCTTTTATATAAAAGAAATGGTGTGTGGTCGAATGAGCCATTTCAATATCGATTTACGGTAAAGCAGTTTTGGTGGCGCTCGCAACAATTTACTGGTGCATTGATTTTTAGCATTTTGCTGATAGCCGCCATTATATTGTTATACAGACAGAGACAAATTCATCGTTTTAAGCAAATGAATCATGCATTGGTTGAAAGTGACGAACGCCTACGTCAATCGTTAAAAGGCAGCGACTCTGACCTATGGGAATGGCATGCATCAACACAAGTGCTGTCACTCGATAACCGAGGTGGGGTATTAGGACCAGACACGCACATTAACGTTAAATTAGAAGATATCCCAATACATCAAGACGATGTTGAGAGAATCACATCTGTGTGGCAGGACCTTGTTAACGGTAAAGTGGAGATGATTGATGCCGAGTATCGATATCGTAACCAGCATGATCATCAGTGGCATTGGTTACGCATTAAAGGCCGCGCTATTGAGGTAGATATTAACAATGGAAGGTTAATTTATGCTGCTGGGATGTATACCGACATCACTCAACAAAGAACCCTTGAAAGTGAAGCCAATTTATTAGCCCAAGCATTTGAAAATACCTCCGAAGGCATGTTGATATTAGACATGAAAAAGAACATAAAAATTAGCAACGCAGCGGCTAATTTAATTCTAGCGGCTAAAAAGAGTGATTTAGCTGGCAAACCTTTTTCCGATTTAGTGTTTGAGACAGTAGAGCCTTTTGACATGGAAGAGGTGTTCGATAAGGAGCGTTTTTGGACTGGAGAATGTGAGTTTAATTGCAGTGATGGTAGCCGATGCCCTGTTTGGATAAATGTATCGACCATGTTTAATATGAATGGTTCGGCATTACATTATGTGGTGGTATTTTCAGATATCACTGAACGTAAGCATAATGAGTTACATCTGCGCCGTTTAGCAAACAATGACATGTTAACTGGCTTAGCTAATCGAGCGATGTTTTCGCGTCGATTGGGCCAAGTTATTGAAACGGCAAAACAGCATAAAGAAACCTTAGCGTTATTATTTTTAGATCTCGACAGATTTAAACATGTTAATGACTCATACGGCCACAGTATGGGTGATGCATTACTCGTTGAAGCTGCAAGTAGGCTGCAGTCTTGTTTGTCTGAAGAGCATTTGTTGTGTCGCTTTGGCGGTGATGAATTTGTTATTTTGCTGCGTGATGCAAAAGACGTCGACACCATTAACCACATTGCAAAACAGTTATTAAAACAAATAGAAACTCCTTTTAAATTATACGGACGAGAATTTTTCATTTCGACCAGCATTGGTATTAGCATTTGGTCTGATGATGATCAAACGCCTGAAACCTTGATTAAAAACGCCGATTTAGCCATGTACCATGCTAAAGAAGAAGGCCGTGGTCATTTTCAATATTATTCAGCAGAACGTAATGCAGAAGCGTTGTATCACTTGCGCATAGAGGCTGATTTACATCGAGCGATACTGTGCAATGAATTTGAATTGTATTATCAGCCTCAGATAGATGTTGACCAACAAAATAATATTGTTGGCGTTGAAGCATTAATTCGTTGGAAACACCCAAAAGATGGCATGGTTAACCCCGATGTGTTCATTGGTATTGCAGAATCTTGCGGCTTGATTGTTGAGATTGATCGTTGGGTACTTACCCAAGCTTGTCTCGACGGTGCAGATTGGCATCAGCGATATCAAAGCGAGATAACAGTGTCGGTTAATGTGTCTGCAATGCATTTTAGACAACCAGATTTTATCGACTTTTTGACTGCGACATTGCATCAAACTGGTATGCCTGCTAGATGTTTGTCGGTAGAAATTACCGAAGGCGTATTGATGAAAGAAATTGATATTGCCAGCCAGCATTTACGCGCGTTAGAGCGGTTAGGTATTGATGTTGCCATCGATGATTTCGGTACCGGTTATTCGTCGCTTGCGTATTTACGTTCATTCCAAGTCAATATTCTGAAAATTGATCGCTCGTTTTTAATCCATATTGACACCCATCAAGCCGATCAAGCCATTGTGAGCAGTATTATTGAATTAGCTCGTAACCTATCCCTTGAGGTCGTTGCTGAAGGCGTGGAAACATCTGAGCAGCTTGCACAAGTCGTTCAGCGTGGTTGCCACATTATTCAGGGATATTATTTTGCCAAGCCGATGCCCAAAGTCGAACTTGAGCTCGATATTAAGCGACAAATGGGGATTAATGAATGATGTGTTCATTGATGATGCCAAGGTAATCTTCTTGCTGCTATCCATTAGTATGGGTATTGGTTAAATTTTGTTAGAATAAGTTGTTTTTACTTACTTTCGGAATGATTTATGCAACAAATTTTGCGCCTTAACTTATCTACCTGGTTTTTGGCTAGCTATATTTGCTTTAGCCTAGCAGTGCAACCTGTCTATGCTGCGAAAAAAGCCGCTAAAGAAAGACCCACTATTGGCTTAGTGCTGAGTGGCGGTGGGGCAAAAGGTGCTGCACATATTGGTGTGTTAAAAGTACTTGAAAAATATCATATTCCGGTCGATTACATTGCGGGTACCAGTATTGGCGCTTACGTTGCTGGTATGTACGCGTTAGGCTATAACGCCGACCAAATTGAAGAAATCATGCTCAGTGGTGAATGGTCTAAAGGCTACTCAGACACCATTCCGCGCGATAAGTTAAGCTATCGTGATAAACAGCAACGTGATCAGTTTAATATTCCACTGACTGTGGGTTATAACAATAATAGCTTAACCTCACCTAGTGGTTTGCTACGTGGTCAAAGCATGTCTCAACTATTACGTCACTCGACAGGCTTAGTCGAACAGTTTGGTGACTTTGATGAACTCGCGATTCCGTACCGAGCGGTGGCGACGGATTTGGCAACCAGTGAAGCGGTGGTGTTATCCAGCGGCAGTGTAGTACAAGCCATGCAAGCATCTGCCACAGTACCAGGAGCATTGCAGCCAGCACTGATTAACGGTCGTTTACTGGTTGATGGCGGAATTGCCAATAATATGCCTATCGATGTGGTCAAAGCCATGGGGGCAGATATCATTATTGCCGTCGATATTGGTTCTGCACTCACCAAACAAGAAAACTTGGACAGTACTATTGCCGTACTAGAGCAGCTCTCAACCATTTTGACTCAAGCGAGCACCGCCCGCCAAAAGACCTTACTGACGTCTGGTGATATTCTCATTCGTCCCGCCATTGATAGCCTAAGTACCACTGATTTTTCAATCATGCCATTAGCGCTTAAATTAGGTGAAGATGCCGCTATATTAGAGTTGGTGAAGCTAGAACCGCTTGGTATTGGTGAGCAAGACTATTTGGCTTATCAAGCGGATAAATTACAACAAAGCTTAATGTGGATCGATCCACTTAAAAAACCCATCTATAAAATTGCTTTTGATAATCAATCAAAAGTCAGCGAAAAATTACTGCGCGATCGTTTAGGGATTACCGAAGGCGTTGTACTAACCAAAGAAGAGTTAAATTTAGCCTTAAACCGAGTGTATTCATTGAATAAATTCGAGCGTGTCGATGCTGAGTTTGAAGATGTTGAGCAAGGCCGAATTTTAACCATTACCACCCGAGCAAAATCATGGGGGCCGAATTACTTTCAAGCAGGCTTTAACTGGGAAGATGACTTCACCTTAGATTCAGCTATTACGTTAAGCTTGGCTTACACCATGACCGACTTAACCGAAAATGGTGGTGAGTGGCGTAATGAATTAGAACTTGGGTATAAAAAGTTAGTCGGCACTGAGTTTTATCAGCCATTAGATCGTGATCAAACATTTTATAGCCTAGCGCGATTCCAGTATGAAATGAAAGATTGGGATTTAATTGATCAAGATAGCCGTTATGTTGAACTCGAAAATAATGTCGCTCAAATCGTTTTAGGTATCGGCTATAACTTTAATTCAGATGGAATTATCGAATTAGGCTTTGTCGGCGAAGATGGTCGGGTTAGCAGTGAATTTGGTTCGGTTGATTCACTAGATTATCATTCAACGGGTGGCTATTTTAAAGTGGCCTACGACAGCCTAAACAGCATTAGCTTCCCGACTGAAGGTAATCGAATTACCTTTGTCAGCTACTTAAGAGACGAATCCTACAATGGATTAAGCAATGTCGATACGACCTTTAGTGATGATCTTGCTTGGCAATTTGAAGCGGATTGGAAGGGTGCGTTGAAACTCGGAAATCACGCCATTGTAGGTAAGGTGGAGCTGGCGACCGTAGAGAATGACGGTAACTTTACCTTGCATGTGGCAGATTTAGGCGGTTTCTTGAATTTGTCGGGTTTCCGTAAAGACACCTTAATTGGTGCACATAAAGTGTTTGGGGCAGTGATTTATCAATACGATCTCGGCCGTGATGTATTGATCACCGACTTGCCTTTGTATTTAGGCACCAGTCTTGAAGCCGGTAATGTGTGGTTTGATCGTGATGATGTCGATTTAGATGATTTAATTTATGCCGGTAGTTTCTATCTCGGAACCGACACCGATTGGGGCCCTGCAGCATTAGGTTTTGGTTTTACCGACCGCGGTGAAACAGCATTTTACTTATTTGTTGGTAAAAACTTTTAAGCAGTCTATCTAAGCCAAAAGCCTAGAGCGCTTCGCTGCTAGGACGCTACGCGGCTAGAGGCTATAAAATCTTGGTGACGGGCGGTGGCAAGCGATGACGAGATAACAATCGAGCTAAAAGCCTAGTGGCTAGAGCGCTACGCTGCTAGAGGCTATAAAATCTTGGTGACGGGCGGTGGCAAGCGATGACGAGAGTATTGTGGCTTAATGAATCTGTACACCGATTGAGGTAAACTTCCCTTAAGATAAAACGGTGTAAAAAAGTAATGAAAACTCAACCAACTTACTCAACAGAATTTAAAATAGATGCTGCAAACCTC